>CAZXCO010001025.1:0-5068 GCA_964639095.1 uncultured Solibacteraceae bacterium | reverse complement strand
CGCGGTGCTGCCAATCGCAACCGCGATGAATGCGGTCAGTATTTTCCGGCTTTTCGCCAGGTTGTTTCTCGGCAAGCGGCGCACCGGTGTCACACACATGGCGGACGCTTTACCTCGTGAGCGCTGGACTCTCGCTGTCGGCGTGCTGATCGTCGTCGTCGGGGGACTATTCCCGAATTTCGTTGTGGCTCAGCGGTCTGCTGAGGCAGATACCGTGGTGAGGGGAATGCATTCGACGGCGAAGCCTCGCCCGGATGAGGTTGTATTTCACGGGCGATTTTAATGCCGTAGCGTTTGCAAATTCAGGTTGAGGGCTTGTCGCCATGTCGCGCAAGTGCCTTTGGTGGTCCGGAAACGCGTTCGAGGAAGCCGTTGCGCCGAGGTCCGTCAGCGTTTGCCCAGTCTATTGGGATCACACCAACCGGCAGTCGAGGCAATATTACCTTTGATAACCTGCCCGAAAAACAATCAGGGCAGCAACGAACTCGGTTGATTTTTTTCGATTGTCGCGTTAGTTTTTATCCATTATGCCGAGTGAGCCGTGGATTCCTTTCGAAAAAGCTGTTGCTGAGGAACGCAGAGACATCGGCATCGATCCCTCGGGCCAGCCCGCCAGCGCACTATGCATTTCGGGCGGCGGCATTCGCAGTGCGACGTTCGGGCTGGGGGCTTTGCAGGGCCTGGCCGATGCGGGCGTACTTGAGTGTTTCGACTATCTCTCCACGGTGTCCGGCGGCGGGTACATCGGCGCGTGGCTCACCGCGTGGAAGCATCGCGAACGAGGTCTGAAAAATGTCGTACCGAGACTGCAAAAGTCCGCCCCGAAAACTGAGACGGGACAGATCGATCCGATCGGCCATCTGCGGTCATATAACAGTTATCTTTCGCCGCGCGCAGGGCTTCTCTCGGCTGATGTGTGGACGCTGGTCGCCACTGTGAGCCGAAACATGGCCTTGAACTGGCTGGTCCTGATTCCGCTGCTTATGGTGGTGCTGATGTTGCCCCGGCTGGTGCTATCGCTCTCCCTGCTGCACAACTTCTATCCCGGCGTGATACCGGAATGGGCTGCGGCGCCACTGGGACTTATCTCAGCGGCACTGATGGCCACTGCTGTCGTGAACGCGATGCGCTATCTTCCCGGGGTGGGAGCAAAAGATCACACCGATCATGACTTCCTGCGGCACTGCCTCGCTCCGCTCGTCGTCTCCTCTCTGGGGTTCATGACTTACGATTCCTGGTTTGACCCGTCGAATTACGATGACCCCACGGCGAAGCTCTGGGAGATGCTCGCGTGGATCGCCAGCTCCTTTTTCATAGGATGGACGACTTACCTGCTGTTCTGGGCGAATGAGGGGCGCCGGGACACGCGCGACCAGAAGAAAAAGGGCCGTAGACTCCAGCTTCTTTCGGGTCCCATGACGATTGCCGTCATACTGCTTGGCGTCGGGACGACGGTGGGTGCGTGGCTGCTCGTCACGAAAGTCTATACCGAGCCCTCCTGGCCTGTTTACGTCACCGTGGGGCCGCCGCTTCTTCTTCTGGCATTTCTCGGGGCGGGAGGGATTTTTGTTGGCCTGACCAGCCGGTTTCTGAGTGATGAGGACCGCGAATGGCTGTCCCGTGGCACCGCGTGGGTCCTTCTGTCAGTAATAGGCTGGATAGGCGTTTGTGGGCTCGTGTTGATCGTCCCGACGTGGGTAATTCAGTGGGGCAGACACTTGAGCACACTGGCAAAATCCAGCATCGCCGCTGCTGACGGAGTTGTTGGAGGCATCTGCTCGCTGGCTGGCTACGCGACCCGGTATCTGCCGGAGAACAGCAGGACGGTTTCGAAAGCCGGCTGGAAAAGGACTCTCACCTCCGTGGTCGCAAACCTTGCGGCGCCCGTATTTCTAGCCAGTCTCTTCGTGGGTATTTCGATTCTGACGGATTGGATTTTGGGATATATGGATAGTCTGCTGGGCTACAAAAATCCATATAATTCCTGGATCAATCCCGCCGATTTTGTGGACTACACCACTCCTGCCGCGATTCTCGCAACCTGCCTGGTCCTGGGGGCCATCGGCCTGGCCGCGGGGTGGTTCGTCGACATCAACCGTTTTTCGCTGCATGCCATGTACCGGAGCCGGTTGATTCGCGCTTATCTGGGAGCTTCGAACAAGACCTCCCCCGCCAATCACTTCATCGGATTCAATGAAAACGACAACGTTTTCATGAGCCAACTCGACTCGAAGTTGCGGCCTTTTCACATTGTCAACATCACTCTCAACCTGACCGGAGGAAAGAACCTCGCCTGGCAGCAGCGCAAAGCGGAGTCGTTTACAGTCAGCCCGCTTCACGCAGGGAGCTTCGGACTTGGATACCGGCCGTCCGGCCAGTATGCTGGCCGGAATGGTATCTCGCTGGGGTCGGCTATTACGATCTCCGGCGCCGCTGCCAGCCCCAACATGGGTTATCACTCCACGGGCGCGATCAGTTTTATCATGATGCTATTCAATGCGCGCCTGGGGGCGTGGCTCGGCAATCCCGGGCATGCCGGGGAGAAGACGTGGAAAGACGACGGGCCAAAATTTGCCATCCGGTCGCTGGTCAAAGAGGCATTCGGTCTGACGGACGATTCCAGTCCCTACGTTTATCTCTCGGATGGCGGGCATTTCGAAAACCTCGGACTCTATGAGATGATCCGCCGCGGTGTAACGCGAATCGTGGTGCTCGACTCGGGCTGCGATCCCAAATTCGTCTACGAAGACCTGGGAAACGCTTTGCGAAAAATCCGCATTGATACCGGCGTAACGATCGAATTCGAGGACGAACACATCGAACTGCTGCGCCAGAACAAGAAGCGCTGCGCGATAGCGAAGATACGCTACTCGGACGCCGACAGCACAGCCAAAGACGGTCTGCTGCTTTACATCAAGCCAATGATGACAGGTAATGAACCGCCGGACGTTGCCTCGTATCACGCGTCATATGCAGACTTCCCTCACGAGAGTACCGCCAACCAGTGGTACAACGAATCTCAGACTGAAAGCTACCGAATGCTCGGCGTTCATACCCTGCAGGAAATCTGTTCGGGTTGGCAAAAGGAAAGGACTGGCGATGGCCTCGACGGATTGTTCCGCCACGTTGAGACCGAGTACCTGGGCAGGAAGGCATGGCGGGCTGGAGCAAGTTAGACCTGCCCTGGCATGGCAGTCGCTTCTTCCAGTCGTCTGGCCGGAACGATACCCCAAAATAGCGGAAGCCTTACAGGACACGAGGCGCCCGCCGCGTGTCCAGCAGGGGCCTGCAAACGCTACCAGATGAAGAACGCAGCGCCGTCCATCGGCTCTCGAAGGCGCCCGGCCTGAACCCCACTGTCGCGCATTGCCGGCATTGCACGTGGGACACCAGGCAGTTGCGGCTCCGGACCAGTGCTCTCTTCAATCTGCATGGCGCCGTAACGATTCATGATCGCGGCCGCTTTGTCTACTTCCTGTTCGCTCCCGGTCGTGAAAACAAGCACGGCCTGATGCCACCCTCGACGTATGCTTCGGCCTGCGTACGTGTGGCGCCGATACGCATCAGTTCCCGGGTCAGCGTAACTTCAAAATCCAACGGCTGTCTTTGGCATTTGCACACGTTCAGATCCGTCGCTGCAATTAGTTGCCCAATCAAAGTTGTTGACGAGAACGGCAAGTGACGGCCGTCATACAAAATATCGTGCCTGTGCTTTCACAGACTGCACCAGGTCCGCTATCCGCCCCTTCAGTCCCGCGAATACCGGACTGGCCCTGTCAGCGTCGTCAGAACCTTGCCTTCGAGGAGAGCCCGGAGGGCATCCAGCGTCTCGTCCATCATCGAGCGCCACGATCTGGCTATCGATGACGGGTTCGTCCGGCATCCCGGCGAGCGATTTCACGACGTCCGGATACCGGCTGTTGAAGCCCTTGTCGTTGTGGGAACGGAGATCTTGCCTGAAGATTCGAAGGCGGCGGCGCGGAAGCCGTCCAGTTTCACCTCAATCAGGCGCTCGAGCAGCATCGGCTCAATGAATAGTCCCAGCGCGATACATCCAGGGCGACACGAATGCGGAAAGCACTCGCCTGACTCTGCAGCGCTAACCGCTGCTATCGGAAGGCATTCCTCAGGCCTGCGGATCGGCACTCCCCTGACGAATCCGCTGTGCGGGCCACCACATGTATCCCTCAGGATCCCTGATAATTGCGGACCGCATTCCATAAGGGACGTTGTCTGGCGGCCGGACCGCCGTAGCCCCTGCCGCGAGCGCCCGCGCATAGGCCGCATCGACATCGTCCACGAACCAAAAGAATCCGTTGGTCGGGATGCCCGTTCGGTCGTCCGGCTCGCCCATCTCCAGCACCGCGTCTCCGATGCGAACGGCGGCGTGCATCACGCGCCCGGAATGTTCGACTGCGTGGATCTCCTCCGCGGCGAACGCATGCTTGAGGAAATCGATGAACTTCCGCGCACTTGCCGGATGAACGTGCGCCAGGACCGTTCCCACACCCTCCACAAGCGGCGCGGACGGAAAACGTGTAGCGATATACCAGAAGTTTCCGAAGGCATCCTTCACAAATGCGGAGCGTTCTCCATACGGCCGGTCGGCGGGCTCTCCCACCGCACCCATCAGTGTGACGGCGTCGGCGTCGAGAGCGCGGCGGTACGCGGCGTCGCAATCGTCCACGTACACATGCAGCGCCGACGGCAGGTTTCCCCTCCGCGCGGCGGCGCCGCCGCCAATCATGATTACCGAATCGCCGATCCTCACTTCCGAGTAGAAGCCGTCCCCCTCCGTGTTGCGTTTCAACTCCGTGGCGTGGAAGACGCTCCTGAGAAAGTCGACCAGCTCGGGCGCGCGCTCATGAATGATGAAGGGCGTGATGGTGCGGAACCCGGTTGCCGTGGCTCCGGTTGCAGTGACTGTCGATGTCATCATATTTGCTCTCCCTTGTAGTTCCGTTTTCAACCGCGACTTGAAGTCTTCTGCCGGAAGATGGCACAGCGCCGTTGCGATCGCAGCCAGCGCCGCAAGTCCCGGGTCGGCCCCCGCGCCGCCGGGCACGGT
>CAZXCO010001024.1:0-1954 GCA_964639095.1 uncultured Solibacteraceae bacterium | reverse complement strand
GGCGGTACTGCCCCCAGAAGTCGGGCGTCCAGGAGACGGCGCCCTGCAGCGCCGCAATGTCGGCTGTCAGGCCGAACCCGGCGATGCGCTCCGTCGTGAAGCTGGCCTGCCCGGTCACGGTGGGGAACTGGTTCGAGCGAGTAATCCCCAACTGGTCCTGCGCCTGGAGGATTCTCGTGGCCGCGATTTGCACATCGTAGTTGTGCTCAATCGCCTCACGGATCAGGGCTTGCAACTCGGGATCGTGAAAGACCGTCCACCACTTCTCGTCGCCCAGAGAGGTAGTTGTGGCGGGTTGCTCTGGCGTCTGGTTACGGAAGTTCGTGGGCGCGGTGATCGATGGCCGCTGGTAGTTCGGTCCCACCGTGCAACCGGCCAGAGCGATCAGCGCTCCCACTACGATGGCGCCTCGCAGAGCGGAAAAGGTACCCGGCTTAAGTGGCATGGGGCTCCCTGACCTCGTGCGCCGCGGATCTGCCGAATCGCTCCATCAATGTCTCGACAACATCGAAGGTGACTGGAATCAGGAAGATCGCGATCAGAGAGGCCGCCAGCATGCCGCCGATCACCTCGGTTCCCTGACCGCGCCGCGAAACCGCGCCGGAGCCGGTGGCGATCCACAGCGGGACGCAGCCGAGGATAAAGGCAAACGCCGTCATCAGGATCGGGCGAAGACGGATGCGGGCGCCAGTCAGCGCGGCATCGCGGATGCTTGCGCCCCTCTGGTGTTCGGCCCTGGCGAATTCCACGATCAGAATCGCGTTCTTCGCCGCGAGGCCAATCAGCATCACAAGGCCGATCTGCGCATAGACGTTGTTTTCATAGTGGCGCGCCCAGAGCGCCAGCCACGCGCCGAGCACGGCCACGGGGGTTCCCAGAAGCACGCTGAAAGGCAATGACCAGCTCTCGTATTGCGCCGCCAGAATGAGGAATACGAACAGCAGCGAGAGACCGAAGATCGCCGACGCCGGCAGACCCTGGGAGGCCTGCTGCTCCTGATAGGACATACCCGAGTAATCGAAACCCATCTGGGCGGGCATGGTCTGGTGGAAGACATCCTCGAGCGCGGCCATGGCCTGACCCGAGCTGTAACCTGGTTTCGCGGCCGCATTGATCTGCGCGGTCTCGTATTCGTTGTAACGAATGGTGAATTCCGGTCCTGAAATGTTGCGCAGGGTTGTCAACGCCCCGAGCGGCACCATCTGGCCGCGGTTGTTGGCGACGAAGAACTGATTGATATTGCCGCTGTTGGTTCGGTATGCGCCATCGGCCTCCACGTAGACCTGCCACTGGCGCCCGAAGCGGTTGAAGTAGTTCACCAGGTATCCGCCCATGAATGTCTGGAGCGTCTGATAGACATCGGCGATGTTGACGCCCTGCCGCTCGACTTTCTCGCGGTCGACGTCCACGAACTTCTGCGGCACATCGGGCAGGTAAGAAGTCTGGATGCCGGTCAGTTCGGGGCGCTTGCGGGCCGCTTCCACGAACTTGTTCACATTTTCCGTGAGGAACGGCAGACCCGAGCCGGAACGGTCTTCCAGCATGAACGTCACGCCGCCGGACGTACCAACGCCGGGGATGGCGGGCGGCGAAAAGGAGAATGCGGTCCCGTCTTCCACGCGTGAAAGAACCGCGTTGATGTGGTTGCGGATCGCCGTGTACTGCTCTTCCGGCTTCGTGCGGTCTTCCCACGGCTTTTCGGTCACGAAGAAAAAGGCGTTATACGTTGTCTGCACGCGGTTCAGCAGACTGAATCCGATTACGGACGTGCAGCCCTGCACGCCCGGGGTGTGCAGGATGGCATCTTCCACTTTGCGCGCCGCCTCGGAGGTCCTCTGTACAGACGAGGCGTTCGGAAGCTGCAGGCTCACATAGACGTAGCCGTAATCCTCTTCGGGAAGAAACGAAGACGGCAGCTTCGTCCCGAGGAACCATGCGGCAGCCGAAATCCCGA
>CAZXCO010001023.1:0-2638 GCA_964639095.1 uncultured Solibacteraceae bacterium | reverse complement strand
GATGCCGTCCGCGAGGGGCCCGGCTCCCTCCAGCGCGGCTTCGTGACCCTCGCTCCGAAAACGTTCGGCAAGCACGCCGTACATTTGTGCGGCCCGTGCGCGCACCGGAACCTCGGCTTCTCCCGGATGTGCCATGCGCCGGAGCCACTGCCGGGCGCGAGGCGAAGTCGCGGTCGCGATCAGGCGCCGCGCAAAATAACGCCCCCACCGGCCTGATTCGAGATTTTCGTCATACACCGTGAGAGCACGGCCCGCGATTGCGATAGCGGCCAGCCGCATTTTGGCCAGCGGAACCGCGGGAGACAACAGCATGGCCGCGCTCTGGATGCGCCGGCCGCCGATCGCCGCGCGCACGGCCGCGACATTTTCTCCGTATCCGCGAAAGACGTGCCAGGGAACCCATTCTCCGCAGTGCGGCTCGAACTCCCCGACGACCAGGAGCGGAAGCTCAGGCTGCGCAGCCGCGACGCGCTCGATCAGCGCCCGATTGGCAGGGGCTGTACCTGACGCAAAAACAATGCGAACGGAACCCGCGACGCTCAAATCAGCACGTGGGCGCACGGAGGCGCGTCTTCCGCCTGGAACCGGCGCCACAGGTCGAGAGCCTGGATCGCAAAAGCGGTCGAGACCGGATTGACGTGGGGCAGCATCGCGCCGGCGCGGCGTCCGAACCAGAACCCGCCGTCGGTCCGGCGGTCTTCGCTGACCGCCTGAAAGGATGCGAGCGCTTCGGCTTCGTCTGCGGCCGCGTCCCGATCGACTGGCAGGAACGCCGCCCCATAAATACGGATCCGGAGAAGCTGGGCATACACGTCGGAGCGGATAAACTCAGACTTTAAGTCCCGTACCCATTTCGAGATGGAGGCAGTACATTCAAGGAATGCCTTACGGCATTCCGGGCGCTCACTCCGGGGCAGGAGACCTTCCAGAAAATAGCAATAAGCGTGCAGCCGGTCCATAACTCCGTGCCTGCAAGCCGCTTCGGGCAAAAAGTTCGAGTGAAGTTTCAGGGCAGAGTCGGCGAACTCCAGGTAGGCCTCTCGCAGGACCCCGTCGCCGGTGATTTCGGCAACTTCCCACCAGGCCAGTGCCGATTTCAATTGATAACAGCCGGGCGCACGCGACCATTGATCGGAGCGGGGCAGGGGCGTCCCGGACGGAAGGGCCAGGATCGGGTGGTAGTCGTCTGCGGAGCGGAAGTTCGCCAGCATGCCATGCGCGGCGCGGCACGCGATTTCGAGAAGGCGTTCGTCAGACGTTTCGCGCCATACGGCAAGCAACCCTCGGACGATAATGCCGCAATCGAAGAAATAGGCGAGGTGTTCGCTTTCCGGCGAAGGCGAAGGATATTCGAACGGAAAGGTCCGCAGCCGTTCGTCCCACGCTTCGGTCAGAAAGGCGGCGGTCTGGCGGGCCCGCGCAAGATACTCTTCGTCGCCGGTGGTGCGGAAGAGCCAGACGAGAGTACTGGCGGCGTAACCGCTGATTTCCGTAGAGACGGCCCTGTTCCTTCCGGTCTGGGCGTTGTAGAAACGGGCGAAGCCTCCTGACGGTTCCTGGATGCCGGAATTCAGGAACCAGCGGCCGGCAGAAGCAAGGGAATTGGCGGCGGACAAGTGGCTAGTCTAGCATCACAGTATTCTGATAAGTGAACGTGATGGGTCGTTTGCTGATCGGCTTGGGGATTCTTCTGGTTGTGGCGGGACTCCTCGTGGTCGGAGCGGAAAGGGTGGGTATTCACCTGGGCCGTCTGCCCGGCGATATCCGGATTCAGGGGCGGCGCGGAAGCTTCTACTTCCCCATCGTCACGTGCCTGCTGCTCAGCGTGATCCTTTCGCTCCTCTCCTGGCTGTTCACGCGCCGCTAATGCACGCGGCCGATCTTGTCGAGCGGCCAGTACACGAAAACTGCCTTCCCGTAGATCTCCTTCCGGTCGACAAAGCCCCAGACGCGGCTGTCGTTGGAGGAACTGCGGTGATCGCCGAGAACGAAATAATCGTTCGGCGGAACGGTTTCCTTGTGCATGGAGACGTGGTCGCGGTATTCGGGCGGAACGTAAGGCTCGTTGAGTTTCTTGCCGTTGACGTAGACGGTGCCGTCGATAATTTCGATCGTGTCGCCGGGCAGCCCGATAATTCGCTTGATATAAGACTGGCTCGGATCGTTCGGATAATGAAACACCACCAGGTCATCGCGCGCGATGGAACCCGCGCCGAGCTTGTACGTGTACTTGTTGATGAAGATTCGTTCCTGGTCGGTGAGGCCCGGCATCATGCTCGTGCCTTCCACCTTGACCGGCTGGTAGATGAAGACGATCAGGACGACCGCCAGCACGATCGAGACGGCAATATCGCGGAGAAGAGAGAGCGCACCCAGCGAATGCGACGGTGCTTCCTCGCTTTCCGGTTGGACGGGAACGGGAAGGGGTTGATCTTCCATCGTTTTCGATAGTCGCTGTAAAAAAAAATTATATCGCGCGACTGCGCGGAAGCCGCACTGGCCGCCGCCGCTGCCAAACCACCTGAATTCAGATGGCTGCATGGATGAGGCAGCGGCGGCACTTTCTGAGACGCGGGCTCGCGGCGCCGGGTTCCGGCTTTGAACGGTCAAATGTGACTGGAACCATCGGTCGAAAGCA
>CAZXCO010001022.1:0-3029 GCA_964639095.1 uncultured Solibacteraceae bacterium | reverse complement strand
ACGGTGCTGGTCGCTCCATCTTGACTAGGTTGGAGGGAAATGACTCTGCGCGGGTTGCTCTGTCTGATCGCCGTCGCACTGGTTCCCGCGACGGCCCGGACAGAGCAGCCTGATATTGTTCTGAACGGAGCGATCTCCGGGGCCGAAAATCATACATATCGGGAAGTCCCCTTCCGCGTGCCTGCCGGACTCACGCGGGTTACCATCGATTTCTCTTACACCGGCCGCGACCAGCACACCGCCATTGATCTCGCAGTCTTCGATAGCGAGCGATTTCGTGGATGGGGAGGTGGCAAGCAAGGACCGGTGACTCTGTCGGAAACTTATGCCACGCCTTCTTACCTGCCGGGTCCGATTCGCCCCGGGACATGGAAGCTGCTGTTAGGTGTGCCGAACATCCGATCGGCTGTTCGTTCGAATTTCACCGCAAAGATCTACTTTCTGAAGGAGGCAGACCGACCCGCGATATCCACTTTCTCCGGGGCGCCACTGCGCGCGGGGCCCGGCTGGTATCGCGGCGACCTGCATCTTCACACCGCGCACAGTGATGGGTCCTGTGTCAGCCAGAACGGCCGAACTGTTCCATGTCCGGTGTTCATGACGATTGCAGCCGCGGCCGCACGCCACCTGGACTTCGTGGCGATGACCGATCACAACACAACATCGCACTATGAAGCCCTCGAGGAACTTCAGCCTTATTTCGACCGGCTTTTGATTATTCCCGGCAGGGAAATCACGATGTTTCAGGGGCACGCCAATGTTTTCGGAACTACGGAGTTCATTGATTTTCGTGTCGGAAGCGCATCTGTCCCCACCATGAATGCCGTGCTCGCTCAGGTGAGACGGCTGCACGCATTGATTTCGATCAATCATCCGAACGAGCCGTCGGCCGAGATCTGTATGGGCTGCGGATGGACGGCCTCGAATGCCGACTTTTCACGCATCCAGGCCGTGGAAGCGGTGAATGACGGGAATGCTGAGGGGCCGATTGCGGGCATTCCATTCTGGCAGGCAAAACTCAACCAGGGCTTTCACCTGACCGGAATCGGCGGGAGCGACACGCATTTCCCGGACGATAAGTCGAAGCCGCTGAACGGGGTCGGATATCCCACCACCGTTGTGTATGCCGCCAGTCTTTCCGAGGGGGCGATTCTGGATGGAATCCGCGCCGGCTGTGTGTTCATCGATGTCGAGGGAAGCGCGGATCGCCTGCTCGAATTCGTCGCGACATCGGCGGGTAACACGGTTTCGATGGGCGGCACACTGACGGCTCCTGCCGGCGCGAAGATTCAGTTCTCAGTTCATACGCATCGCGCCGGTGGCAACAGAACCGAAGTAATCGAAGACGGAAAGCCGGTGCCGCTTCTGGCGAAGCCGGATCTGACGGGTGATGATGTCCGCCAGACGTTCGATCTCGTGAATGATGGCCGTCATCACTGGATCCGGATTAATGTTCGCAGCCGCGAGGGGCATCTGCTTCTCGTGGGGAATCCGATTTACTGGTAGTCGGCACTCGCATACGCCGAATCCAAGTCGCACGAAATGCTATACAGTTGTAAAGAAAAGTAGCCGGATTTCGAGGACTCACCCCCGAGGACCAGACTCTGCGGGGCCCCGTCTGCGAGGAGACCATCGTGCGCAAATTCCTGTTGTTGGCCATTCTTCCTGTCTTGTTTTCGGTTGTGGCGGTTTCGCAGCCCAAGGGGTGGAACGATCCGTTCCCGCCGTTCCGAATAATGGATAACCTCTATTACGTTGGCACTCAGGAACTGGCGTCATTCCTGTTTGTCACACCCCAGGGAAACATCCTGATGAACAGCGACTACGAGTCGTCTGTGCCGGTGATCAAAGCGAGCGTGGAAAAGCTGGGGTTCAAGTTCAGCGACATCAAAATCCTGATCGCGGGTCATGCTCATCCGGACCACGTGGAGGGTGACGCGCTGGTCAAGCAATTGACCGGAGCGCAGGTGGTGGTCGGACGGCTGGACGCCGACAAGACCAGAGAATTTCGGCCGGGTGGCAAGGAGCATCCGATTGACCGGCTCGTGGACGAAGGCGATACAGTGTCGCTGGGCGGAACGGCTCTTGAAGCTCACCTGATGCCCGGGCACACGAGGGGATGTCTGGCCTGGAGCAAAACTCTCAAGGAAGACGGCAAAAGCTATTACACGTTCATCGAATGCAGCCTGAACGGCCAGTTTCTTCAGGTTCTGGACAACTATCCCGGAATGATCGACGACTTCCGGGAGACATTCAAGAAGGCTCGCACGTTCCCGGTGCAGGTTTTCCTCAGCTCCCATGCCTCCTTCTTCAACCTCGCCGCAAAGTACAAAGAGATGCAGAAGCGAGGTCCGGGAGATCCGAACCCGTTTGTCGACCCCGAAGGGTACAAGGCCCACGTCGATCAGTACGAAAAGAGCTTCGAGGCCGCGGTGGCCCGGCGGAAAACCCAGTCTGCCGGCCGGGGACGGTAGCGCGAGCCTCAGGTTCCTGGAAGCGCTGGTGAATCCCTTCCGGCTTCAGGCTCTCAGTACTGAGCGGTCGTTTGACCTTGATCGGA
This sequence comes from uncultured Solibacteraceae bacterium, assembly GCA_964639095.1. GTDB lineage: Bacteria > Acidobacteriota > Terriglobia > Bryobacterales > Bryobacteraceae > BOG-234. Next base: position 469 of record CAZXCO010001022.1, on the reverse strand, counting down.
AGCGTGTTTCTTCATTTCGCGTATCTCGTCTTCCAACGTTCTTTGAGGCGGATTTGCTTCTGGTGCACTGGGAACCCGAATTACGGCTTTCGCGAAGCCAGGAGCCACCAGGGATCGTCGCCAGGCCGGTCAATGAAAGGGTTCTCACGATGGACGATCTCGAATCCCTCGTGCCAGAGGTCTTCCTCGGCTGCCTCAATCGGAGTCCCGTGGGCCTGGGCGATGTTGTTCAGCCGGCCGGTACCAGGTGGTCCCGGACCTCGCTCGACGACGACCAGCCGGCCGCCTGGGCGAAGTGACCGGAACACATGGGCAATTATCACTCGCGGGTTGCGGAACTCATGATAGGTATTCGCAATGAGCACGGCATCTACTGTTCCCGCCGGTAAGTGCGGGTCGTCTTCTTCAACGGCCATCACATGGATGTTATGCGGGGTGCGCAATACGGTTCTGATCCACAGGAACGTCA
>CAZXCO010001021.1:0-6038 GCA_964639095.1 uncultured Solibacteraceae bacterium | reverse complement strand
TCTATGTCGAAAAGCTCATCGAGAAGGCGCGGCACGTGGAAATCCAGGTGCTCGGCGACCGCCACGGCAACCTGGTTTACCTCGGAGAGCGAGAATGCTCGGTGCAGCGGCGGCACCAGAAGGTGATCGAGGAATCACCGTCGCCTCTGGTCGCGCGGATGCCGGGAATGCGCGAGCGCATGGGCGAAGCGGCCGTACGCGCTGCCCGCGCGGCGGGCTATTACAATGCGGGCACTGTCGAGTTTCTGGCGGACGATTCCGGCAGCTTCTACTTTCTCGAAATGAATACACGGCTGCAGGTGGAGCACCCGGTTACGGAACTGGTCACCGGGTTCGATCTGGTCCGGCTTCAGGTCGAAATCGCGGCGGGCGGCCGGCTGCCCTTCACGCAGGACGAGATCATGCTCCGCGGGGCCGCCATCGAATGCCGCATCTACGCCGAAGACCCCGCGAATCAGTTTTTCCCTTCACCGGGCCGCATCACTCAGCTCGCCGAGCCGTCGGGGCCCGGCGTGCGGGTGGATTCGGGCATCTATCCAGGCTGGACGGTGCCGCTCGATTACGATCCGATGCTGGCGAAGCTCATCGTCACGGCGGGCACGCGGGAGCAGGCGATCGACCGCATGCTGCGGGCGCTTGGTGAGTACCATGTGGTGGGGATTCGTACGAATATTCCGCTCTTCGGCCTGATCCTCAACGATGCGGCTTTCCGAAAAGGTGAATTACACACTGGGTATCTCGAGGATCTGCTGAAGACCGCCGGCTGGAAGCCTTCCGCGTCCCCCGAACTGGCCGCGATCGCGGCGCTCGCGGCTTCGCGCCAGGCGGCCGCGGCAGGCGCGGGAGCGTCCAATGCGGAAACGGCGGCAGGATCCGGATCGGGCTGGCTTCGGGCCGGACGGGAGAATCTGCTCCGATGAAATGGATCGTTCGGATCGACGGGGACATTGTGGAGCCGGCGGCGGCGGACATCGTCGAAACGGAGCCGGGCGTGTATTCGGTGATCGCGGAGGGCGTGTCATGGGAAGCCCGCGTGTGGACCGGCGAAGTGACGATCGGCGGGGAGCGTTTTGCCTTCGAGATCGAAGATCCGCGGCGATGGAAGCGGTCGGGCCACGCCGCGGGAATGGCGGGCCGCGCTTCGATTGCGGCTGCCATGCCGGGCAAGATCGTACGCATTCTGGTGTCGGTGGGAGACGAAGTGGTGGCGGGGCAGGGAATTCTGGTCGTCGAAGCGATGAAGATGCAGAACGAGCTGAAAGCGCCGAAGGACGGCCGCGTCACCGCCATCGAAGTCCGGGAGAACGACAGCGTAAATGCGGGCGCGGTTCTGGCCACGATCGAGTGAACGCGAGCGAATCCCGCGGAACGAAACAAATGGCCGAATTTGACGTGGTCGGAGTCGGGCTGAACGCCACCGATACGGTGCTCACGGTGCCCCGGTTTCCACCATACGGCGGCAAAGCGCCGTTTACGCGGGAGTTCTATTCCGTCGGGGGGCAGGTCGCAACGGCGCTGGTTGCGTGCGCGGCGCTGGGGCTGCGCGCCAAATACATCGGCACGATCGGGGACGATGAGCGCGGCCGGCTCCAGTGGGAGAGTCTCAAGGCGTCGGGCATTGATCTTTCGCACGTCCAGCGGCGGAAAAACTGCCCCAATCAGTCGGCCTATATCATCGTGGACGAATCCACGGGCGAGCGGACGATCTTCTGGAGCCGCCCCGCCTGTCTTGCCATCTCGCCCGAGGAGATTACGCCGGACCAGATCGTGTGCGCGCGCCTTCTTCACATTGATGGCCACGATACCGCCGCGGTCGAGCACGCCGCCCGGATTGCGCGCTCCCACGGCATTCCCGTCACGGTCGATGTGGATACGATTTACCCCGGGTTCGACCGGGTGCTGCCGCTGGTCGACTATCTGATCGCGAGCGCCGAGTTTCCGTCACGCTGGACTGGAATTGACGATCCCTTTACGGCCCTGGCCGCAATCCAGCAGGCGGCAGGTGTTCGGCTGGCCGCCATGACGCTGGGCGCGTACGGCGCTCTGGCCAGGGCGGAGGGCCGGTTTTACTACTCTCCGGCCTTCGCGGTCGAGTGCGTCGACACGACCGGAGCGGGAGACGTGTTCCATGGAGCCTTTTGTTATGCTGTTTTGCAGCACATGCCCATTGCCGCTGCGCTCGAGTTTTCCAACGCAATGGCCGCTCTGAACTGCACGGCTTACGGAGCGAGGGGACGCATCGGCGGCGTCGAAGAGGTCCGCTGCCTTTTGCAATCGGGCATCGCCCGCCGTAAGGATCCGGCGATTGCGGCGAAGTTGCTGGACGGGCCTCGGGCGGGCTGAATGTTTCCGCTGCGAGACGACCGGCCGACGTACACGGCTCCCATTGTCACGACTCTGCTCATCGTGGCGTGTACGCTTGTCTTCTTCTTCGAACTCTCGCTCGACGATTACTCGCGGGACTACTTCATCAACCGCTACGGACTGGTGCCGGCTCACATCCGCCTGATCGCGTTCTTTTCCTCGATGTTTCTGCATGGCGGGTGGAGTCACATCATCGGCAACATGCTGTTCCTCTGGGCCTTCGGCAAGAGCCTGGAGGACGCGATGGGGCATTCGAAATTTCTCGCCTTCTATCTCATTTGCGGGGTGGCCGCGGGTGTGGTTCACGTGTTCCTCAATGCCTATACGACGCTGCCGACCGTGGGCGCGAGCGGCGCCATCGCCGGCGTGATGGGCGCCTATCTCGTGAAATTTCCACGGGCCCGAATCCATACCCTGGTCTTCCTGTTCTTCTTCGTGACCATGGCCGATATCCCGGCGCTGTTCTTCCTCGTGTACTGGTTTCTCACTCAGCTTTTCAGCGAATACGGATCCATCGCACATACGCAGGTGGTCAACGGCGGCGTGGCGTATGCGGCGCACATCGGCGGATTCCTGACCGGAATCATTCTCGTGCAGTTTATGGGGGCGCGCTCGCGCTATTACCCCCGCCGCGATATCTACTGGTAAAGCGGCCGGCGCCGGCCGCACCCGTGCGGATTTTCCGAAAATTTCCCTCTTACAGACAGGAGACCAATGATCGATTTACTGGCGATAGCCGCTCATCCCGACGATGTGGAACAGACCTGCGGCGGAACACTTCTGCGCATGGCCGAAGCCGGATACCGGACGGGCATCATCGACCTCACCGCGGGAGACATGGGGACGCGCGGAACGCCGGAAATCCGCGTCGGGGAATCGGGCGAGGCGGCGAGAATTCTGAAGGTCGGCCACCGCGAGAACCTGCATTTTCCGGATGCACGTCTGGAAAATTCGCTTGCGGGGCGGATGACGGTCGCCCAGCGATTGCGCGAACTGCGTCCGCGAACGGTCATTCTTCCCTACTGGGAAGGCCGCCATCCTGACCATTACCGGACCGCCGAGATCGGCTATGAGGCCTGCTTTGTCGCGGGCCTGCGCAAAATCGATCCTTATACCGAGCCGCACAGGCCACACAAGGTGATTTATTCGTCGCTCTATGCGCATGTAACTCCTTCATTTGTTGTGGATATTACGAAGTATTTCGAGCGGCGAATGGAATCCCTGCTGGCTTACCGGTCGCAGTACGGCGAGGTTGCGGACGGCGCGACACTGTTTCCCGATCAGGAAGAGATCCGGGCCCGGCTGGCGGCAACGGCCCGTTTTTATGGAAATTTGATTGGCGTGAAATACGGCGAACCCTTTGTTGTCAAAGAGACAATGCGGGTAGATGACGTAATTACTCTTCCAGTAAAGAGTTTATAAGGGGATTTAGAGGCAGAATCTTAAAAAATTTTCTTTGGTATATAGGAATTACCTGATGCCTTTTGATGTTAGCTATTGTACACTACCTGAGTACCGAGTACTAATCGTACTGGTCAACTTTACTCAGGAGAGTATCCAATGGTCCGCAAAATCGTTTTCGCTCTGTTGCTCGCGCTTCAGGTTTCCGTCGTTGCCGAAATGGCTTCCGCTTATTCGCCGGCTCCCGGTTGCCTTCCCTGCGGCGACGTTCGCTAGCTTTTGATTTCGCACCAGCCGGAGGTGTTAAACTGCGAATTCCGGTTCTCCGGCTATGCAATCGGAGGTTTGGCAACATAGCGTCCTGATTTTCTCCATCGTTTGCCACATTATTTTGCTGTGGCGGCTCTGGTCTGAAAAGCTGGCCGGTGTGTATTTGTTTCTGACGCTGTTTCTGGCCGCGGAAGCACTTCAGAATCTCATCATCCTGCCGATACGGCCTCGTTCCACACTTTACGGGTGGGTTTGGGTTTATTCCACCCCGATTCTGTGGATCCTGGCCTATCTGGTTGTCCTCGAACTGTATCGCCTCATTCTTGAGGATTATCCCGGGATCGCCAGTGCGGGGCGCAAGGCGATCTCGGGGTGCATGGGATTTGCCGTAGTGATTTCCATTGCATACGCAATTCCCGACCTCAAAGCAACGCGAGGCGGGCAACCGCAAATTCTCGCTGTATACTACATTGCCGAGCGCTCAATAGTTCTCGGTCTTCTTCTTTTTCTTGTCCTGATCCAGCTGTTTCTCGTTCGATACCGCCTTCGTCTGCCCCGGAACCGCATGATTTACGCCACCGGGTACGCGCTTTACTTCGGTATCGGCGTAGCGCAGGACATCATCTATACCGCGCTCGGGATCCGGGTCGTCTATACGTTTGATTTATGGATCGTCGTGATTGCCGGCGCCATTCTGCTGGTGGGAGCAGTACTGCTGTCGCACAAGGGCGAAGTTCGGGTGAAGCTGGAGGATGTCGATTCCACCGACGACCGGGCCCGGCTGCAGCAGCAACTGGCCGACATGAACCGTCTGCTCTCGAGAGCGGCCCGTGGACGCGGGTAAACTTTTCTTCTTCGGTGGCCGGGGCTTAAACTGCCGGCACGAATCGCGCGAGCTTGATGGCCGGGTTCGACATCAGGTGATCGAGCACGTTCTGCGGCACCACGGTATCGGTGGTCACCACCGCAATGGCTTCGAGCGGCTCACCCGAGTCGCGGCGTCCCAGTGAAAAATTGGCGATATTGATGCGATTTGAGCCGAGAATGGTTCCGATATGCCCCACGACTCCGGGCACATCGAGATTCTTGACCAGCACGAGAGAACCGGTGAGCGGCACCTCGCAATAGATGCCATCCACGTGCATGAGCCGCGGTTTGCCCAGTACGACGGCGCCTTCGATTGTGGTCATGCTGGTGTCCGTCTCCATCTCGAGCCGGATGGTGTCGGAATGGGCGGACCGTTTGTCGTGTTTTTCGACCACATTCCAGCCGCGGTCCGAAGCGATTTGCATGGCGTTCACCACGTTCGCCTTCGAGGAAGCGGTGGAGCGGTTGAGCGCGCCCGCGAGTCCCGCGTTCCGCAGCAGGCTCGTGTTCATGTCCGCGATTTTGCCGAAGTAAGTCAGGCGGATGGCAGTCGGATTCCCCGTGACCAGGTGCGCCGCCACATTGCCGAGCCGTTCGGCGAGGTCGATGAAGGGTCCGGCGGCCTTGTACTGGTCGGGCGACATGGCGGGCATATTGACCGCATTGATTGCAACGCCGTTCTGCAGATACTCGACGACCTGCTCGGCGATGCGAACCCCGACGATTTCCTGTGCTTCTTCGGTGGATCCGCCGATGTGGGGAGTCGCCAGCACCTGATCGAGCGAAAACAGCGGGCAGGACGCGTCCGTCGGTTCCTTCATGAAGACGTCGAGCGCTGCTCCGGCGACCTTGCCGGACTCGATCGCTTCCTTGAGGGCCCCTTCATCCAGTAGCTCGCCGCGCGCGCAGTTGACGATTCGCACGCCGGTCTTCATCTGCGCGAAGGCATCCTTGTTGAGGAGCCTGTCCGTCTCGGGTGTCAGAGAAACGTGGACCGTGATGTAGTCGCTGGTTTTGTAGAGCTCCGCGAGGCTCACGAGCTGAATGTCGAGATCCTTCGCAAACTGGGCGGCGACGTACGGATCGTGGGCGCGGACCCGCATTTCGAAGGCGCGCGCACGCTTCACCACTTCGCG
>CAZXCO010001020.1:0-9601 GCA_964639095.1 uncultured Solibacteraceae bacterium | reverse complement strand
ATCCCCACCCACAGGTCGCCTTCGCGGTCCTCGAACAGCGACCAGACCCAGTCGCGATCGTCTTTATTATCGCGGGGCGAGCTGACAAATCGGCCCTTTTCGAACCGGCTCAGACCGCCGTAAGTGCCGACCCACAAATTCCCCGCGCGATCCTGCAGCATCGCGAGCACGAAATTATTGGGCAACCCGTCGGCGGTCGTATACATCAGCCGGGTTCCATCATGGCGGATCATCATAATGCCTTTCGTCCCGCCCGCCCACAGGCCTTCATTGGTCTCCAGCATCGAGATGATGAAGCTGCCGCCGAGTTCCTTCGATCCCAGCACCTTGACAAACGAATCCCCGCTTCGCCTTACCAGACCGCCGGCGCCGCCCACCCAGAGCGTGTGGCTCCGGTCCTCATAAACCGACTGCAGACTTTCGATGGGAGCGAGGTCCTTGCGCGGAATCATCACGAACCGGTCATGATCCTGGCGATACAGATCGCCGGCGCAGACGACCCACAAAACGCCCGTATGGTCCTCAACCATGCTCGTGACGGAGCCGTTCGCCAGCCCGTCTTTGGCGGTGAAGATCCTGAAGCGCCCGCCGGCAAACCGGCTCAGGCCAGCGGCGGTCCCGATCCACAGGGTTCCGTCGGGCGAAACGAGGAGCTTGCCTACCGTGTTCGTCGGCAGCGCGTGTTCTTCTTTTGTGAAGTTCAGAAAATCGTAGCCGTCGAAGCGGGACAGGCCTTCGTTGGTTCCCACCCACAAATATCCGTCGGGAGTCTGGGCGATCGCCCGAATGGTGTCCTGAGGCAATCCCTGCGCCTGCGTCCAGATCGTGCGGGTGTATTGCGTGAACGCATGGCGCGGGTCGAGCGCCGGCAGCGCTCCCGGAAAAAGTACCGCGAGAGCCAGGCCGCTGAACAGCGCGCCGCGAATTCCGGATTTCGTGGCCAATAAACGAATATGACGCAGCGGACTGTGCATGTCGAGCAGCCCGGATCGGTCAGGGAGCGGATCGGTCCGCTCCCTGCTTCCAGGCGCCTCTAAAATGCGTACTTCAAGGACAACTGCATGATACGTGGATCTCCCGAGGCGCTTCCCGGCGCAGTGATATCGCTCGTAACTCGTCCGAAATTCGAGCTGTTGAGCGTAGTCACCGGGATGCTGAGGTTCACGCGATTTTCGATATTGAATGCATCCGCGCGGAACTCGAGCGTATGGCTTTCATGCAGGACAAACTTGCGCGAAAGGCTGAGATCCACCTGGAAGTATCCCGGACCGAGCAGGCTGTTTGCCCCGGAGCTGCCGAATGTTCCCGGTTCGGCGGGCGCTGCAAACGCCGATTTCGCCAGCCAGCAGTCGGAGTTCTGCACGGCGCAATACGCCGAGAAGGCAATCTGATCCGCGCGCTGTCCGGTCACATTGTTCAATGCCGTGTCGACTCCGGTCGTGACCGTAAAGTACGATCCGCTGCGCCAGCCCAGGATCGGCGAAAGCTGCCAGTTGCCCGCGATCGCCTGCACCATTCGGCGGGAAAACTTCGGCGACTGGAGAACCCCCGAGATGTTCAGCACATGGCGGATATCGATGCCGCCGCAGTTCCCGCGATCGAAACGGCGATCAGCCGGGTTCGTATAAGATCCGCCGAGCAGGGTCGTGACCGGGTCTGAGATGCAGTGTGACCACGTGTAATTGGCCAGCACCGTGAAGTTGCTGGCAAGACGGTGCTGTAACGAAAGCAGCATCGCGTTGTAGCTCGCGGTCGCGCCGTCGTCGAGCGCCGTAAGGTTGTTGATGTACCGGCCCTGGCTTGGATTCTGCAGTGTCAGCAGGCGGCGCGCCGTGCTGTTGCTGAGCGAGGAGCAGGGAGAATAAGTGACGCCGTTCAGGACGCAACTCGCGCCGGGGATATAGACCGACGGGTCCTGCGTGACCGCGGCCCACATGTGGATCGTGTTGTTGCCCAGGTAGCTCGCCGAGGCCAGCCAGTTACTCCCGAACTGCTTCTGGATCGAGATGTTCCACTGTTCGAGATAGGTCGTATTCAAATCGAGCGGCACTGTCAGATAGTTCCCGCCGGTCGGGAAGGCGACGTTCTTGTTCAGCACGATCGGGAATGGATTGCCGCCCGGATAACCCTGCCATGGATCGGCAAACCCGCCGGCCGGTGTCGGGATCGTAACCGAGGGACCCCATGGGGGCGTCCCCGCGTAGGCGTCATAAAACAATGTATGCGGAAAGTCATAGAACATGCCCCACGACGCGCGAATCGTCATGCGGCCGTCACCCTTCGGGTCGAACACCATTCCGAGGCGGGGGGCGAAGTTGTTCCAGCGGATATTGTTGGGCCTGTTGTTGGTGTCGAAGCCGGGATCGCCAGGATACTGAACCCCGGCGGGAGCGTTGGGGTAAACCGTCGAATGGACGTTCTGCGCAAACAGCGCCGGGTCGAAATGCGTAACGCGGCCGTTTTTCAGTGCGGCGCCGATGTAAGGCTCCCAGCGCAGCCCGTAGTTGACCTTCAGTCTGGAGTTGACCCGCCAGCTGTCCTGAGCGTACAGTCCGATGTACTGGTGGCGTTCGGCATCGTCCGTCACGCTGGACTGGCCGAAGCTCGCGGGCGTGCCGAGCAGGAAGTCCGCCATGGGCAAATTGGTGATCTGGCCGGTGAAACTGAAGCTGCCCGCCGAGGTGCCGAGAAACGTAGCGTTCTGCAGCGCACGAATATAATCGGCGCCGAACTGAATCTGATGACTGCCCCGCAGCATGCTGAAGTCGTCGGCAAGCTGGTGGCTCTGTGTCGGCACCGAAGACGCGAAGGACTGAATGCCCGCGCTGTAGAGGGCGCCCGTCACCGTGATGTACATATTGCTCGGAATCGGCGGCGGCGTGATGTTGATTCCCAGGTCCTTCGCGGTGATGTTGTTGATCTGCGATTTGTTGATCGCCGCCCGATTGAAATTGAAGCGCAGGTTGTTGATCGTGGAGGCATTCAGGATCCACGTGTGGCCGATTGTTGCCGAGTTGACCAGATTGTCCGGCGACGCATTCACAATCGAAAGCGGCGATCCCGTGTAGCTCGCGGGCTGAAACGCGTGCGTCCCCAGATAGCGCACGAAAACGGTGTTGTTGCTGTTGATCTGGTAATCGACCTTGGCCACGCCAAACTGCTCGGAGAAATTATTGATCGTGGTGTAGGTTGTCTGACCGCACGCGTTAAAAGGCGCCGCATAGTAGGATGCCAGCTTGATCGCCACTGGGCTCAATTGGGACGCGGGAATCATATTGTCCACGAAAGGAGCCTTCAGCGTAATCTGCCTCCCCCCGTTGCAGGCAGGCGATGCGGCCGCCCGGAAGTCTCCCGCGAGCATGTCCGCGGTGGGAACGAAACTGATGCCGGTGGACGCGTCCGATTTCTGGATGGTCTGCTGATACCCGGCGAAAAAGAACAGCTTGTTCTTCACGATCGGTCCCCCGAGAGTGCCGCCGAACTGATGCCGGCGCAGCGTGTCGCGCTCTGTCGCGAAGGTATCGCGCGCGTTGAAATCGCGGTTGCGGAGAAATTCGAATGCATCCCCGTGGAACGTATTGCCGCCGGATTTGGTGACAACGTTCACCGCGCCTCCCGCGTGCTGCCCGTATTGCGCCTGGAGCGCGCTGGTTTCGACCTTGAACTCCTGGAGCGCATCCGGAAACGGGAGCGGCAGCCCGGCGTTGTTCACCGGATCGTTGTGCGATGCGCCGTCAAGCGAATACGTCAGCCCGTTCGACGGCCCGCCCGCGACGCTGATGGAGACTTCGTTCGGGTAGTTCTTCTGCGAGATCAACTGGCCCACATTCGCAGGAGGAACCACGACGGCAGCTCCCGCCAGCGTGATCAGTTGCGTCGCCAGCCGTCCGTTCAGCGGAAGATCGACGACGCGCTGCTGATCCACAACCTGCCCGACGCCGCTGTTGTTGGTCTCCACCATAGCCGCCGCGGCCTCGACATTGACCTCCTGGCTCACGGTGCCGATCTGAAGGGAAACGTCGACCGTCGGGCTGCTGCCAACCTGAAGCACGATGCCCGACTGGCTGTAGCCGTTGAAGCCTTCTTTTTTTACTTCGAGCCGGTAAGGACCGACCGGAAGGCTGGGCAACAGATAGACACCGTCGCTTCCTGTCTGGGCGGTGCGCTTCAGACCCGTGTCGGTCTGAGTCACTGTAACTTCCGCCTCGGGGACTACAGATCCGGTAGCATCACGAATGGTCCCGCTGATCTGCGAAACGGAAACTGTCTGACCGGACACATTCGTGCAGCACAGGGCGCACGCGATGATACAAGCGACGATACACCCGGCTTTTAACTTCATAAACATCTCCTCACCAATAGCGATTTATGAAAACCTCTATGACCCCGGAACGGCATTGCCCCGTCAAGTCCGTAAAGCCGGATCGCCCGGCCCGCGCGACCGGCTATACCCAGCCACTCACCCCTGCTCTTTTCCGCAGCGAGCGCCCGGCGGGCGCCGCATGGCGGAACAATGGAACTTGCAAACGAATCCCGCGAGTTGGCAAGCGGCGAGCGCAATAACCCGGCTGCACGTGCGGCAGCAGTATTGCGCAATTTCCGCCGGTGAAGAGTCGATGCCTGCTGAACCAGGCTACTTGTTTCATGTCGCCCGGAACCCCTTCGCAATCCTCGTGGGACTGTCCTTCACTATATTCCGGCCGCCGATCGTGCGTACAGTGTGCGGCTGCCCCTCCGTGGCGCGCATCTGTATTTTCGTGACGAACGGTGGGAGCAGGACGATCTCACGGCCGCGCTCGTAAGGCTTCACGAGCAACATCGGCCGCGAGGCCCTGCGCCCGAATGATCCGCGCTTGGCGTGGGAGGCCTGAATCGAGGACAGATTGCGCCAGCCCCCGCACTCCGGCTTCTGCTGCAGGAAACGTTCACAAGAAAAGAGGCCGTTGGATCACCCGCCCCGGAACTCCGCAGGCCGCGCGTCATCAGGATCGTACTACCCGGAGGCAGGGTGTCAGTTGTCGCTCCGGGCAAGTGGAACCTCGCGGCCTTGGGGGTCATCGAATGCGATTGCGGTTGATCCCGGGCGGGTGATCCACCGCAAGCGGAGACTATCATGTTGCCGCGGGGAACGTAAATAGCCATTTCGGGTGGTGCGGATATCGGAGGATGGTTCGGACGATTTCAGCCCGGAGTTCTGTATGGAATCCGGCCGGACGGACTCCGGTGACTTCGAAAACGTTGTCACGCCGTTTCGCAACCGGCTGTTCCCGGATGACATCGAGGCTCTCCGGATCACCCGCGTCGTAACTGGCGTCGCAACTGGAAATGACGCGAGTGATCCTGAGGCTGCTCAGGTGTCAGTTCCCCGGGTATCGCAGCACCGTATAGTTCGTCAGGGTGATGCTGTCCGGACCCGGCTGTGCCATGGAAGCGCGGAAGTCCACCTTCAACCCTGATTGCGCCGGCGCATTCACGATCCCCGGCAGAAACGGCAGCACCGTGCCCCAGCTCTCCACGCTGAGCTGTGCTCCGGCGGACGTCACCGCCGCCTCTCCCCTGCCTGCAACAGCCGAGTCCTGCGCCGAGGCGCTCCTCGCCAGCATCGTCGTGTTTCCCCAGTTGACCTGCAGATTGAATCCCGTAGTCGTGCCGGAATGAGCCAGCGTGAATCGCACTTCGATGCGATCGCCCGGCTCGAGACCCGAAGCCGGGATATCGCACGCGCCGAGGCTGGTCAGCGCCGTCGCATTCGTGCTGATGCCAGGCGCGCTGCAGATCACCTGAGCGCCCGCGGTGTGGATCGTGCCGCCGCCCGAATTGAGATCGCCGACGTTTCCGCCCGAAGTATCCACGCGATAGGAAGCAGTCAATTGATCCCCCGTCTGGGGCGTAGCTCCGGGCAGAAACTGAATCGTCGAGCCATTCAGCGTGTAATCGAGGCCGGGGGTCAGGAAAAGGCCGTTGCGAAAGAGCATGAGGCTCGATCCGGCCGGCGTGTTGGAGAGCGTCAGAGTGTTGTTCGTCCCGTCAACCGCGCCCGTGGGAGTTTCGGCATCGGCAAATACCGGCTGCCCGCACGGCCCGGAGGTTCCATCCACGAAGACGCAATCGCCCACGTCGCCCACCGCCGTTTCGAGTTCGCCGTTGTCGTTGACGATAGCGACGCGATCCGTCCCGTATGCCACGCCCTTCAACGGCCGCTGCGCAAGATCCGCCACCAGCCCGATCACAGTCGATTCGGTAATCGGAGTTTGATTCCCCGTACTCCCGCCTCCTCCGTTTGAGGGAGGCTGGGTTCCAATGCGCACAGCCGAAACTTTCAGAGGCAGCGTACTCACCGGAACGCTCCAGGTCTCCTCGAACTGCTCCCGGCCGTCGCTCTGGTATTGCACCGTATAGACGTTTGCCGGCGGCTGGGAATTCACGTTGGGCACGAGTTGGACCAGCAGGTTTCCGTTCGCCACCTGAACGGTCTTGCTTTGCTGCACGATCGTGCCGTTGTTGCTCGAATCGAAAGTGGTCCAGTGAATCGTCAGCGTGCCGTTGAAACGGGTGCCGTCCGCTTTGAACAGCGTGTCCTGAATCGTCGTCAATCCCGTCTGGCCCCAGGCAATGCCGCACACGGCGGCCGCGAGGAGCATCTTCCGGCCTGCTCCCGTCAATCCCTGCAGAAAGAGTCGCATGTTTGTTCCCGGCCCATCATTAGCATTGCGGGACCGCGGGACGGGCACGCGAGGAAACCGGGAACACCGCTAAATGTCGGCGGTCAGGAGAGTTCGAAAAATTCACTTCGGCTGTGAACGATAGAGGCCCCGCTCGTGGATATAGTCGAGCACAGCGCGCGGGACCGGCACATCCGCCGCGCCCGCAATCACTCTCGCGCGAATTTCAGACGACGACACTGGAATCTCAAGCCCCGTCAGCTCATGCACGATTGCGCCGGGCGGAGTCTCCCAGCTCGCGCCCGGCCGCGTCACGACAATGAATTCCACCGACGCCACCACATCACGCCACCGGTGCCAGCTCCGGATGTCCCGGAACGCATCGGCCCCAATCAGAAAGCCGAGCGGCTTCACGCCCGCGGCCTGCAGCTTCTCGATGGTGAGGATCGAATAGCTGTGGGCCGATCCTTCCTCGATCCGCGACACTTCAAATCGCGGATCCACGGCACACGCGAGTTCGGCCATGCGCACGCGGTCTTCGTAAGAAGCCGACGCGCCCCGCGGCTTGTGCGGCGGATTCGCCGCGGGCACGAACAGAACCCTTTCGAGACCGAAGCGGTCCGCCGCCCTCCGCGCGATCTCGAGATGCGCGTTGTGAATGGGATCGAAAGTGCCGCCGAACAGCGCGGCACGGAGGACCGCCCCCACTCAGCCTCTTTCGATCTTTACGGAATTGATCCTGACTTCCTTGTTCGGCCGGTCCTGCGCATTGCGCGGAACCTTCGAGATCTTTTCCACCACGTCGTAACCTTCCATGACCTCCCCGAACACTGAGTGCCGGTTATCAAGATGGGGCGTTGGAGCAACGGTGATGAAGAACTGGCTCCCGTTGGTATTTGGTCCCGCGTTGGCCATCGAGAGAACGCCCGGTTTCGAGTGACGCAGTGAGGGATGGAACTCGTCAGCAAACCGGTAGCCGGGCCCTCCTCGGCCGGTTCCCTCGGGGCACCCGCCCTGAATCATGAAATTCGGGATCACTCGGTGAAAAATGAGGCCGTCGTAGAAGGCCTTGCCCGTCTTCGTGCCGTCTGCCAGTTCGACGAAGTTCTGCACCGTCTTGGGCGCTTCCTCCGCGAACAGCTTCGCTTTGAAGCGGCCTTCGGTCGTGTCGAACACCGCCCAGGTTTCATTTGCCATATGTGTCGATGATAGCGATAAAGCCGCGCCGTAGTCCCTTACACTGGGCAGATGCCGCAAGCCCTGATATTCGACGCGTATGGAACTCTCTTCGATGTTCATTCCGGCGTCATGAACGCCGGCGCCGGCATCGAAGGAAATCTGGCCGCTCTTTCGCAGCTATGGCGCCGCCTGCAACTCGAATCCACCTGGCTCGCAGCCCTGATGGACCGCTATGAGGATTTCCGCCGGATCACCGAACGCGCCCTGCGCGCCGCGCTCCGCCAGTTGTCCATTCACGCAACGGAGCGGCAGTTCGAACGGCTCATGCAGGCGTATCTCGTCCCTCCTGTTTTTGCCGATGTGCGGCCGGCGCTCGAACGTCTGCAGAAGCTCCCCCTCGCCATCCTGTCGAACGGCGCTCCGGAGATGCTCGCAGACGCCCTCCGCAACAACAACCTCGAATCGTATTTCGCGCACGTCATCTCGGTCGACAGTGTCCGGACATACAAACCTTCGCCGCGGGTCTACACCCTGGGCCCGCAACTCCTGAAGCTCACGGCCGCCGATATTCTCTTCGTCTCATCAAATGCGTGGGATGCGTCCGGCGCAAAGACATTCGGCTATTCCGTGTGCTGGTGCAACCGGTCGGGCGCGGAGTTCGAAGCCGAGTGCGTCGCCGGGGACATGGCGCCCGACTTCATTGTGAGCCGGCTCGACCAGATCGCAGAGACGGCAGAGATCTGAAGGCCGGAGACAGATGACCGCGCCGCGGCGGTTCAGTTCGAACAGCGCTGCTGACGCGCCGCAAGCGATGCCAGCTCATCGGCGCGGTTGTTGTCCTCGTGCGATGCGTGCCCCTTTGTCCAGGACCACTTCGTGTGATGCCGCTCAACCTGCTCGTTCAGCGCTTCCCACAGATCGCGATTGACCACCGGCTTCCTCTGGGACGTCATCCAGTTGCGTTTTTTCCAGGCATTCATCCACTGCGTGATGCCGTTCTTCAGATACTCGGAGTCCGTCACGACCTCGACCTCGCACGACTCCCGAAGCGCGCGAAGCCCTTGAATAGCAGCCGTAAGCTCCATCCGGTTGTTTGTCGTGTGTGGCTCGCAGCCGTAGACTTCCTTCTTGTTCGAGCCATAGCGCAGGATCGCCGCCCACCCTCCAGGCCCCGGATTTCCAAGGCACGCGCCATCCGTAATCAGTTGAACTTTCTTCACAGACTTTGGTTGTATCACTCGGGAGGAGCCCCGCCCGCCGCCGGGGCCCAAAACATTTTTTAACTTTTATGGTGTAACTTTTGCCCGTTTCGTTTCATAATGTGAACACGGGAGAATCACAAACAATGGCTACAACGAAGAAAGCAACGAAGAAAGCCGCCGCGAAGAAGGCGGCCCCCAAGAAGGCAGCAAAGAAAGCCGCAACGAAAAAGGCGGCGACCAAAAAGAAGAAGTAGCAGTGACCAAACGGGGCAGGCTTCGGCCTGCCCCTATTTTTTTGTCCGCAGCAATAGCCTCTACAGACGCGCCCAGTGCAGAAACGCAATCATCGTCTTCGCGTCGAGAATCCGGTTCGATTCGATCTGACTTTTTAACTCCCCTTTCGTAAACCAGCGCGTCTCGATTCGTTCGTCCTCCATCGGCTGCGCTTCCCCCTGGGTCAGACCAGTGGCGAGGAAAATCGTCATCTTCTCCTCCACGTACCCCGGGCTGGGATAGAACGAAACCAGCTTCTTCCATTTCTTCGCCCGCAGACCGGTT
>CAZXCO010001019.1:0-7359 GCA_964639095.1 uncultured Solibacteraceae bacterium | reverse complement strand
TGCGGCGGTCTTCTATGTCGCCGCTCATCCCGCCCGGTGTCCACCGCATCAGCCTGCAGGATGCAATTTCCGGGCCGCCGGAATCAAGCCCTGCGGCCGCGAGGATTTGCCATACCCTTATGTGTCAGTCATTTCCTCGGGATTCACGCGTTAAAGTTATAGTTGGGGGTTTTATCCTGATTCCGGAAAATCCAGTCCGGAGCGCATCAGCGGAGCCGCTGATGCCGCGCTCGCTCGCGGATGTCCACGAGTCCGTCCCCACAGCCCACCTCTCCTTCTGGAGGCGGCTGTTTGCGTTTGCCGGACCCGCCTACATCGTCAGTGTCGGCTACATGGATCCCGGCAACTGGGCCACCGATCTCGAAGGCGGCGCCAAATTCGGCTACCGCCTGCTCTGGGTTCTCGTCATGTCCAACGCCATGGCGATTCTGCTGCAGACGCTCGGCGCCCGGCTCGGAATCGTCACTGGACGCGACCTCGCCCAGGCATGCCGGGAAACTTACCCCCGCGCCGTCAACCTGGCGCTCTGGTTTCTTTGCGAAATCGCGATCGTGGCCTGCGACCTGGCGGAAGTGCTGGGCGCGGCCATTGCCCTGAATCTGCTGTTTCATATCCCGATGCTGATGGCTGTTGCGCTCACGGCCCTCGACACTCTTCTGGTCCTCTGGCTGCAAAAGCTCGGCATCCGGTACTTCGAGGCCTTTATTCTCAGCCTGATCGGCGTGATTGCCGTCTGCTTTGCGATCGAACTCTTCATGGCGAAGCCGGAAGGCGGCGCGATTGTGGCCGGGCTGGTTCCCCGGCTCGACCGCAGCAGCCTCTATGTCGCGATCGGCATGCTCGGCGCAACCGTCATGCCCCACAACCTCTATCTGCATTCCGCTCTGGTGCAGACCCGCCATATCGGCCACACCGTGGAAGAGAAGCGGAGCGCCTGCCGATGGAATCTGGTGGATTGTACGGTCGCCCTGAACATCGCGATGTTCATCAACTGCGCGATTCTGATTCTCGCGGCGGCCGTGTTTTATCGCGTCCATCAGGAGGTCACGGAAATCCAGCAGGCGTATCTGCTGCTCGCGCCGCTGATGGGATCGGCCGTGGCCGCGAAGTTCTTCGGCGTCGCACTGTTCGCCTCGGGCCAGTCGTCCACTCTGACCGGCACGCTGGCCGGGCAGATCATCATGGAGGGCTTCCTCAACATTCGCGTCACGCCGTGGCTGCGGCGGCTCGTCACCCGCTCGCTCGCGATTGTGCCCGCGTTTCTCGTGATCTGGCTGGCGGGCAACGGCGCCACTTTTCAACTTCTGATTCTCAGCCAGGTGATTCTGAGCCTGCAGTTGCCTTTCGCGATTCTGCCGCTGCTGCACTTCACCAGCGATCCGCAACGAATGGGTCCCTTCGCCAGCGGCTGGAAGCTTCGCCTCGGGGGCTGGGTGACGGCTTCCATCGTGATCGCGCTGAACATCTGGCTGGCGCAGCAGAACATTGCGGACTGGGTGCGGAGTGCGCCGGCTTATGCCCCGTTCATCTGGACCATCTCGCTCGCGGTGGGAGGCGGGCTCCTCGGCCTTCTCCTTTGGATCACCGTACAGCCGCGGCGCCGCCCCGTGGCGGCCACAGCTACGCTGGGTCTCGAAAAGCGGTCCGCCGAAGTCCTCACCGCTCCGAGTTACCGCAGGATTCTGGTGCCGCTCGACCACTCGCCACTCGATCGCATCGCTCTCAGCCATGCCGCGGCACTGGCGTCGCGCACGAACGGGCGCATCTATCTGCTGCATGTCGAGGAGGGTGTCACGAGCCAGATCTACGGTTCCGAATCCTCAACCGCGGAAGTCGAAGCCGGGCGCGCGTATCTCGACAGCCTGGTCGATTCGCTCGCCGAAATGAAGATCGACGTCGAAACGGCCATCCGCCATGGCTCGAATCCGCGCCGGGAGATCGTCCGCTATGCCCGCGAGATCCAGCCCGACCTGCTGGTGATGGGCGCCCACGGGCACGGCGGACTGAAAGATCTGATCTTCGGAAACACCATCAACCCCGTGCGGCACAAGCTGAATATTCCGATTCTGGTCGTGCGCGGCTGAAGCCCGCCGGCGCGCCTCAGGCTGCGTTCGGGCAGGCAGCCGGCTGTGCTTCTTCGGTCTCGCGTCCGCTTCGATGGCCCCGCACGATTTCGAGAACTGCCTGCTCTTCGGGACTGAGGAATTCCGGCGCCGTCTCCGCATTCAGAACGCGATTCATCACCGGAAGCAGATCTCCCGCCAGATAGGCGTCCGGGACCGCCGGATGTACGTAATACGCACGGCAGGTCGCGACGCGATTCCCGAGGCGCGCCGCAGCGGTCCTGATTGCCTCGACGACGTTCCGCTTGCCCTCGGTCACTGAGGAAAAGTCCCCGATTTCACGCAGCGCGACGGCACACTCCACGGTGCCGGCCCAAGTCCGGAAATCCTTCGCCGTCAGGCTCCGGCCGGACACGTCGCGCAGGTAATCGTTCACGTCCGTCGAAGACACGCCGCGCAGTTCGCCGCTTTCGTCGATGTATTCGAACAACTGGTGACCGGGCAGATCGTGACACTGGCGCACGATCCGGGCGAGCCTTCGATCGGTGATCTCCATTTCATGCCGGATTCCGCTCTTTCCGGTGAAGCGGAAGCGCACGGTGGCTCCTTCGATCTCGACGTGCCGGTTGCGCAGGGTCGTCAGTCCGAACGTCTTGTTTTCGGTCGCGGATTCCTCGTTGCCGATCCGAATTCCCGTAACATCCAGCAGACGGATCACGGCCGCCAGCACCTTTTCCCGCGGCATTCCAGAGAGAGCGATGTGCTCGCGGACACTTCTGCGGGTGGCGGCAAGGGCCTCGGCGATCTCGGCAATCCTATCGAACTTGGTCTGGTTGCGGATGTTGCGGTATTCGGGATGATATCGGTACTGCTTGCGCCCCCGCGCGTCGTAGCCGATCGCCTGCAGGTGCCCGGAAGCGTCGGGACAGATCCAGACCCGCTCCCACGCCGGGGGGATCACCAGCGAACGGATCCGCCGGATTTCTTCCTTGTCGCGCAGGCGCGCCCCGGCGGGATCGAAATACGCAAAGCCCTTGCCGTGACGGACTCGGGTGATGCCGGGCGCCCGGTCGAGGACGTATTTAAGACCGGCCACGGCTGCCGACCGGGCCGGATCGAGAGGTAATTTGCGTCTCCGGGGCATCCAGACGGCTCGTCAGGCACGCGGCCAGCCAAAAGTCTGGCGAACCAAATGCGCCGCCTCTGCCGGCCTTGAAGTTAGACTGAATATTTCCGATCGACTTTTTCCGGGCTATGTGCGTCTTTTCACCAGGAGCCAGAGTTTGATCTTTCGGGCCGTCGAAGACGCGGACCTGATTTCACGCGTTCGCCGTGGCGATGTGGAAGCCTTCAACCTTCTCATATCGCGATGGGAGAAGCGTGTTTTCAATTACCTTCTTCGTCTTACGGCCAGTCCGGACGACGCTCTGGACCTCAGCCAGGACGTTTTTTTGAAGGCGTACCAGAATATTCGCAAACTTGACGACCCGGCGCGATTCGGCCCCTGGCTTTACCGGATTGCGCACAACGAGGCATATTCGCTCTTCCGCAAGCGCCGGCCCGAAACGGCGCTTGTGGCTTCATCGGGCGAAGACGAGACCTCGGAGCGCAATCCCGCGCCGGGCTTCTCCATGGATCTTTCTCTTGCGGTTACCGCCGCGCTCGACCGGCTCAATCCGGAACAGCGCGAAGCGGTCGTCCTGAAAGTCTATGAGGGATTCAAATTCGAAGAGATGGCGGAGGTTCTGGGATGTCCGGTCTCGACGGTGAAGTCGCGGCTTTATACCGCGCTCGACCTCCTGAAGAGCGAACTGGCTCCTTTGGACAGCAAAAGTCGTAACAAGAGGTAAGTCATGTTGAGTGCCGATTCCCCCTTTTCTTCGCCGGATGCCTGCGGTCATGCCGCGGCTCTGCGCGATTACGCGTTCGATGAATTGCCGGCCGCCGAGCGCCCGGCGATGGAGGAGCACATCAACGCCTGCAGCCATTGCGCGGTGGAGCTCGAACGGCTGCGGCTGACAACTGCGGCCCTGCGCATTCTGCCGGACCGCGAAATTCCACAGCGAATCGCGTTCATTTCCGACCAGGTCTTCCGGCCCTCGATATTTGCGCGGTTCTGGAATTCGGGCGCGCGCCTGGGCTTCGCTTCCGCTTGCGTGCTGGCGGCCGCCATCCTGATATCCGCCTGGCACATTTCGGCCGTGTACAGACCGGCGGCGGTCCAGACCGTTGCCGCTGCATCGCCGGCAGCCGCTCAAGTTAACGCGAATCAAGTCAACGCCGCTCAAATCAATGCCGCAGTGGCCAAAGCCGTTGCGCAGGCCAGGGCGGAAGACGCGCGAATGATCCAGGCGGCGGTCCAGACTGCCGACCGGAAGCGCGAAGCGGAATATCGCAGCCAGATGGTTGCACTCGAGGAGAGCTTCGAGGTCCTGCGAAAGAGGCTCAACATGAGCTATATGAGCCTGGCCTCGAACGAGTTTACGGGAGCAGGCCAGTGAAACCACTGTTGATAATTGCGGCTGCCACCCTTTGTTTCGCGGCCACGGAATCGCGCGTCTCGCGGGCCACCATACTGGCTGTCGAGAAGAGTATCAATCAGAAGTTCTCCGCCCAGGCGGCCGATCCATATTATGTGCTGGGCGACGCGCGCGGCACGTACCTCGAGGGCTATGGAACGCTTTTTACCATTGAAACCAATCTGATCAACGACGGCCCTCTGAATCCGAGCCCCTTCAAGCCGACGGTGACCGAAAAGGAAAAAGCGACCACGCGGGAACGAAAACTGAAGAAGCTCGTCGAACTGAAGTCGGATATGCGTAATCTGATGGTGAACGCCAGCGGGGTGCTCGAGGGACTGCCGCCGAATGAACACGTCGCCATGGAAGTGATTCTCTTCAACTATGCGTGGGAGGATTCGCGCGCCCTTCCGCATCGGGTGTTCATGACCGCGGAGAAGCAAAAGCTTCTGGACGCGAAGGCCGCCCACGCGGGGCAGACCGAACTCGCATCCATCATCGAAGAGCAGGAACGGTAAATTTGACGCCCGCAGCGACCCAGGCGGCGGCGCCGCTCGGACAAATTCTGATCCAGCGCGGCCTCATTGCCGCCGAAGACCTCGACCGCGCCCTGGAACTCCAGCGGGAGCGACGGGGTGAAAAACTGGGCAGGATTCTGGTGGATATGGGCTTTCTTGCCCAGCGAGACCTGCTCAGCGCGCTTTCCGAACAACTCGGGCTGCCGGTGGCGCTGCTCGGCGCGCAACCCGGGCCGCCCCCCGCCGCCCCGGAGCTCGAAGGCCTCTCGGCCCGCTTCCTGCGCCAGTCCTGCATCTTCCCCGTCGCCATCGAGGAGGGTTCTCTGACGCTGGCGATGGCAGATCCTCTGGACTTCGAAACCATCAACGTAGTCCACAGCTTTTCGAAACTGGAGATCAATCCACAGCTCGCCACCGAGCAGGAAATTCAGGATGCGATCGATCGCTATTACAGCGAAGGCGAGCGTCAGGCGGCCGCCGCCGACTTCGCTGCGGGCGACGAAGACGACCTTGAGCATCTTCGCGATATGGCCAGCGAGGCGCCTGTCATCCGGCTTGTCAACGCCATGATCGCGCAGGCCATTGAGAAGCGCGCCAGCGATATCCACATCGAGCCGTTCGACAAGGAATTTCGCATCCGGTTCCGCGTGGATGGCGTGCTCTTCAACCAGGAGCAGCCGCCGCGCGAGCTGAAGGCCGCCATCACGTCGCGATTGAAGCTGATGGCCAAACTCAACATCGCCGAACGCCGGCTGCCGCAGGACGGCCGCATCAAAATACGGATTCTGGGGCGCGAGGTGGACCTCCGGGTTTCGACCCTGCCCACACTGTTCGGCGAAAGCGTCGTCATGCGTCTGCTCGATCGCTCCGCGGGCGATTTCTACGACCTGCGGCGCCTCGGCTTCGACGACCGCATGCTGAGCCGGATGGAGCATTTCACATCCCTGCCGCACGGCATTTTTCTCGTGACCGGCCCCACGGGCAGCGGGAAATCGACCACGCTCTACTCGGCGCTCAAGCGCATCAACCTGCCCGACAAGAAAATCATCACCATCGAAGATCCGGTGGAATACCAGATGGACGGGATCAACCAGATCCATGTGAATCCGCAGATCGGTCTGACCTTCGCGGCGGGACTGCGGCACATCGTCCGCCAGGACCCCGATGTCATCATGGTCGGCGAAATTCGCGACCGCGAGACGGCGGATATCGCGATCCGCGCGGCGCTCACCGGACACTTCGTCTTCTCCACGCTCCACACGAACGACGCGCCGAGCGCCGTGACGCGGCTCATCGACATGGGAGTGGAGAATTATCTGATCAATTCCTCGGTCGTGGCGATTCTGGCGCAGCGGCTGGTGCGGCTGATCTGCACCGATTGCCGCGAAAGCGCGGGGAAAGCTCTTTCCCCCTTCGGGGAGGAGGTCGAGACCTTCCGCGGGGGCGGTTGCGAAACCTGCAACGGCTCCGGCTATAAAGGGCGCGCCGGCATCTTCGAGATGATGGAGCTCAATGACGAACTGCGCCAACTGATCATGGCCAACGCCGACGCCAGCCGCATCACCGAAGCGGCGCGGCGCAACGGCATGCGCAATCTGCGCGAAGACGGATGGATGAAGGTGCGCGAGGGAAAGACCACCGCCGAAGAGGTGACGCGTGTCACGCAGGAGTTCTGACCGGCGGGGCTTCGCGGGAATGGCGTTCTGAATGGCTTCCGCCACGTTCCACTACCGCGCCGTCGCGGCCGATGGAAAATTGCGCTCCGGCGTCATCGCCGCCGAGAGCAGCCGTGTGGCGGCGCGGGAACTGATCCGCCAGGGACTGACGCCGGTCTATGTCGGCTTCGAAGAGAAAAAGTCCGCCGCGCTGAAGCTTCCGTCGTTCGGCGGCAACCGCCGTCGCGATGTCCTCTTTTTCACGCAGGAACTCTCCACGCTGCTCAACTCGGGGGTGCCGCTCGACCGCGCGCTCTCGATCACCAGCGAACTCACGACGCACCTGCAGTTCCGCACGATCGTGCTGGATATTCTGCGCGCCATCAAGGGCGGCAAATCGCTCGCCGATGCGCTCGCCACGCATCCGGCTTATTTTTCGGAATTGTTCATCAATATGGTGCGGGCGGGCGAAGCCTCAGGCAGTCTGGGGCAGATCTTCGAACGATTATCGGACTTCGAACGCTCCCGCGACGAACTGCGCAGCTATGTCGTATCTTCGATGATCTATCCCGCGCTGCTGGCGCTGGTGGGCGCGGGGTCGATC
>CAZXCO010001018.1:0-2689 GCA_964639095.1 uncultured Solibacteraceae bacterium | reverse complement strand
GAAGCCGTTCGTTATCAGGCAATTTAACTGGCAGCCCCGGATGGGACTGAGAGGGCGGTAGTGTCTCAACTCCTTTTCTAATATGAAAATCTTACTGACTGGACATAAAGGTTATATCGGAGCCGTCGCCGCACCCATGCTGCGCGCGGCGGGGCATGAAGTTGTCGGTTTGGATATCGACTTGTTCGCAGGCTGCGAGTTCGGGCCGGAATCCGGGAAGATCCCTGAGATACGCAAGGATGTACGGTCTTTGACCCGGCGCGACGTCGAGGGATTTGAGGCAGTTGTCCACCTTGCTGCATTGTCGAACGATCCCCTGGGTAACCTGAATCCGAACCTGACGTATGACATCAACTACCATGCCTCGGTTCGTCTGGCGGAACTGGCAAGGGAAGCGGGTGTCCAACGGTTTGTATTCTTTTCATCCTGCAGCACCTATGGCGCGGCGGGTGACGACTTTCTGGATGAGACAGCTGAACTTAGTCCCGTGACTGCTTATGCCGAATCCAAAGTCTACGTGGAACGGGATGTTGCACGCCTGGCTACGGAATCCTTCAGCCCCACGTTCCTGCGAAACGCGACTGCGTATGGCGCGTCACCGCGGCTACGACTGGACATTGTCCTGAACGACTTTGTGGCTGCCGCATATGCAACCGGCCGCGTATATATCAAGAGTGATGGCACCCCATGGCGTCCGATTGTCCATATCCGCGATATCATCGCCGCGGCTGCCAGCGTACTCGATGCTCCGCAGGAGGCCATACACAACGAGACGTTTAACGTCGGCCAGACGGAAGAGAACTACCGCATCAGCGAGCTCGCGAACATCGTCGCGGAGACGGTTCCGGGATGCCGTATCGAGTATGCGGCGGGCGGCGGGCCGGACAAGCGCTGCTATCGAGTGAGCTGCGAAAAAATCCGGCGGGCGTTGCCGGGTTTCCGTCCCGTCTGGACGGCACGCAAGGGCGCGCAGGAGCTGCTGGATGCCTATCGCGCCGTCGGGCTTACCAGCACGGATCTGGAGCAGGGGCGCTATACGCGAATCAGTCATATTCAACGCCTGATCAAGTCCGGTCAACTCGATGCGTCGCTGCAGTGGCGCGAAGCAGGCGTTGCTACGACGGCTGCTCTGTAGGCGAATTCTCCGAGGAAAACACAGATATGGCTACAGCTACGCTTCCATCCACTCTCCGGCAAGCCGGGATTGCCACCCGGCCCTGCCGGTTCTGCGGTGCAACACTGAGCCGGACGTTCGTGGATCTCGGACTGTCTCCGCTTTGCGAAAGCTATGTCGCCCCGTCGGATCTGAATCGCGGCGAGATGTACTACCCTCTCCATGTCTACGTCTGCGGCGAGTGCTTCCTCGTGCAGTTGGAAGAATATGAAACCGCGGAAAACATATTCAGCGATTACGCGTATTTCTCGTCCTATTCCGATTCGTGGCTGAGACACTCCGAGAACTATTGCAACAGCATGATCGGCCGCTTCGGCCTCGATGACCGGAGCTTTGTCGTCGAAGTAGCCAGCAACGACGGATATCTTCTTCAGTATTTCGTCAAAAAGAAGGTGCCAGTCCTGGGAATCGAGCCGGCTGCAAATGTTGCCAAAGTAGCGGTCGACAAAGGAGTTCCGACACTGGTCCGGTTTTTCGGGACAGAACTGGCAAGCGAACTTGTGGCGCAGGGCCAGTCCGTCGATCTGATTCTCGGGAACAACGTGCTCGCGCAGGTCCCCGATCTGAATGACTTTGTCGAAGGACTCAGGATCATGCTGAAGCCGCGGGGAGTCCTGACCCTCGAATTCCCTCACCTGCTCCGGCTCATGGAGCACAATGAGTTCGACACCATCTATCATGAGCACTTTTCATACTTTTCACTTCTGACGACCCAACGGATTCTGCAGGCCCATGGACTTCGGCTCTTCGACGTGGAGGAACTCGCATCGCATGGAGGCTCTCTTCGTATCTATGCGTGCCGCGCGGAAGATGAGACTCATGCGGTGGGGCCGAATATCGGCAAAGTGCTCGCCGATGAGGAAGCGGCCGGGCTGGGCTCGCTGTCCGGCTACGAAGCTTTCGCGGGCCAGGTGAAACAGACAAAACTGGCGCTGCTGGATTTTCTCGTGCAGGCTGCCCGGGAAGGCAAATCGGTCGCGGGATACGGGGCGCCCGGAAAGAGCGCTACGCTGCTGCATTACTGCGGGATCGGCAGAGATCTCATCGAATACACGGTTGATCGAAGCCCTTACAAACAAGGGCGCTTCCTGCCCGGCACTCGCATTCCCATACACCATCCCGACCGAATTCGCGAGACCAGGCCGGATTACGTCGTCATTCTTCCGTGGAATCTCAAGAGTGAAATCATGAAGCAACTGCAATATATCCGCGAATGGGGTGGGCGTTTCGTTACACCGATTCCGACGGCGACCGCTGAATAGCAAACATCGGGGAGGTCAGCATGAAAGTCGTTCTCTTTTGTGGAGGAGCCGGCATGCGGCTGCGAGGTTATGCGGACGATATACCGAAGCCGATGGTGCAAATCGGTTCGCGCCCGATCCTCTGGCATCTGATGAAATACTATGCCCATTTCGGGCACAAGGAATTCATCTTGTGTCTGGGGCACAAAGGCAACGCGATCAAGGATTACTTCCTGCACTACGACGAATCCGTCTCCAACGACTTTGTCTGGTC
>CAZXCO010001017.1:0-7021 GCA_964639095.1 uncultured Solibacteraceae bacterium | reverse complement strand
GATTCAGCCCGACGTTCTGAATCACAAGCTGCGATCCGGGCGTCAGCAGGCCCGCAACCATAAAGAAAGCCGCTGATGAAAGATCGCTGGGCACAACCAGTTCGCGGCCGATGAGCCGGGGCCGGCCTTGCAGCGAGATGACCCGTTGTTTGACCGTCAGATCGGCGCCGAACTCGCGCAGCGCGATCTCGCTGTGATCGCGTGAAGGAATACTCTCGCGCACGATCGTGGTTCCCTCGGCGAACAGGCCGCCGAAGAGGACGCAGGTTTTGACCTGAGCGCTCGGGACCGGCAGCGTGTAATCGATGGGCCGCAGCTTCGTTCCATGGATGACGAGCGGCGGAAACTGGTCCTCGCGTGCTTCGATCCGCGCTCCCATCTCCGCCAGCGGCCGCATGATGCGGCCCATTGGCCGGCGCGAGAGAGACTCATCACCGAAGATGCGGCTGGTGAAGTTCTGGGCCGCGAGCAGCCCCGACATCATGCGGATCGTGGACCCCGAATTGCCAGCATCGAGGTCTCCGCACGGTTGCTTCCAACCCTCCAGACCGCGACCCTGTATCGTCACCGTCGTGCCGTCTTCTTCGACCTCGATTCCGAGCGACCGCACACAGCCGAGAGTGGAATGGCAATCGGCCCCGGTTGAAAAATTGACGATCTTCGAAGGGCCTTCCGCAAGCGATGCCAGCATGGCGTAACGGTGGGAAATCGATTTGTCGCCCGGCAGTTGAACGAGGCCGGACAAGCGCCTCGCGGGGTGAATTGTCTGTCGCATGAAGCTCCATTGTAGACTTGAACCTTTGGGGAACTCACGCAATCCGGGTCGCGTCGCCACCCTCTGCGCATGTTCCATCTCCGGAGGTGCATGTTGCACGTTTTCCGGATTCTGTAAAGGAACTACATCTGGCGTGTTTGGGAAAACGAAAGGGATGGAGCATAATATCTTTTGGCTGTTTTCCCCCTCGAACAATAGGCCTTAATGTCACAGATCTTCAAATCGAGCACGAACTCAATAGCCCGCATGAGCATCGTCCTTGGCGTCGTGGCCCTGGCGGCAGTCGGCGGCGGGCTCTTCGAATTGATAGCCGACTCGAATTACGCCACGCGGAAGGGGGATGCACGCGAGCAGCCAATTCCGTTCAGCCACGCACATCACGTTGGTTCGATGGGCATCGATTGCCGCTACTGCCATACCTCTGTGGAGAACTCCGACTGGTCGGCTATTCCACCCACCAAGACCTGTCTGAACTGCCATTCGCAGATCTGGATCAACAGCCCGACGCTGGAGCCCGTGCGCGAGAGTTTTATCACAAATCAGTCGATTAAATGGACGAAAGTCTATGATCTGCCGGACTACGTTTATTTCAATCACAGCATCCATGTAAAGAAGGGAGTCGGTTGCGAGACATGCCACGGGCGCGTCGACCAGATGCCTCTGACCTATCAGCAGCCGTCATTGCAGATGCGCTGGTGTCTGGACTGCCACCGCAATCCGGAGAAATATCTCCGTCCCCGCGACCAGATCACAACGATGGGATACGTTCCGTCGGAGCCACAGGAACAACTCGGCGCACGGCTCGTCAAGGAGTATCACGTTCAGAAGCTGGAAACGTGTTGGACGTGCCACAGGTGAAGGGGCCAGGAAATGTCTTCGCCAGATAACGACAGATGAGCGAAAATAGCGATTCTCTGAATTTAACGTCCATCCGGGCAAAGCTGGACCGGGCGAAAGGCGCCGGATATTGGCGCAGCCTCGATGAACTGACTTCCCTCGAAGGTTTCAAAGAGTTCCTGCACCGTGAATTCCCCCGGCAGGCATCCGAATGGATCGATGACGAGGGGCGGCGCAACTTCCTCAAGATCATGGGCGCGTCGCTGGCGCTGGCCGGGCTTTCGGCCTGCACCAAGCAGCCGACCGAATACATCATGCCCTATGTGGAAGCGCCTGAACAGGCGATTCCGGGCAAACCTCTTTTCTACGCTACGGCCGTTCCGGTGAAGGGCGTAGCCAATCCCGTTCTCGTCGAGACACACGAATTCCGGCCCACCAAGGTGGAGGGGAATCCCGATCATCCGGCGAGCCAGGGCTCCACCGATGTTCCGACGCAGGCTTCGATCCTTGGCCTGTACGATCCCGACCGGCTGCAGACCATCAACTATATCGGCGAAGTTCGTTCCTACGCGTCCTTTCTGGTGAGTCTGATCAACATTCTGGCGCGGCAGCGGCAGAAGAACGGGGCGGGTATCCGGATTCTGACCGAGACCGTCACCTCCCCGACGCTCTACTCCCAGATACAGGAAGTTCTGAAGCAGTATCCGGGGGCAAAGTGGTATCAGTGGGAGCCGACGGGGCATGGCCGCCGCATGGGCGCGCAGATGGCGTTCAGCCAGTTCCTGAATCCCATCTACAAGTTCGATCAGGCGGATGTGGTCCTCTCCGTGGACGGCAACTTCCTCGGCAACGGGCCGGGCGGCGTCCGTTACGCCCGCGACTTCGTCTCGAAGCGCATTGTCCGCAACGGCAGCAAGATTCAGAGCCGCTATTACGCGGTTGAGACCACGCCGACTTCCACCGGTTGCAAAGCCGACCACCGGCAGGCGATCAAGCCGTCGGAGATGACCGGCTTCCTGCGCTCTCTGATTGCATCTCTGACCGGCGGCGCGGCGAGCGGTCCGCTGGCCGGTTCGAAATTCTACTCGGCCCTGGTCGGGGACCTGCAGGCGGCAAAGGGCAAATCGATCGTCATTGCCGGCGAGGACCAGTCGCCTGAGGTCCACGCCCTTGTGCACTACATTAATCAGGTTCTGGGGAACAACGGAACCACGGTGGTGTTCACCCAGTCGATCGAGTCGAAGCCCGTCGATCAATGGGCGGAGCTGAACGCGCTGGTCTCCGATCTGCACTCGGGCCAGGTGGACCTGCTGATGATCTTCGGCGGCAACCCTGTGTATAACGCGCCGCCCGAGCTGAACCTGCGCGGCGCCATCCAGATGGCGAAGATGCGGGTTCGTCTCGCAGAGAACGAAGACGAAACTTCCGAAGTCTGCCAGTGGCTCATCCCGCAGGCGCACATTTTCGAGCACTGGAGCGATGCGCCGGCCTACGACGGGACCATTACGATCTGCCAGCCGCTGATCGCGCCGCTTTACGGCGGCAAATCCGCGCACGATCTGCTCGCGGCATTCACGGAGACGCCGGAAAAATCCAGCTACGAAAGCGTTCGTGAGTACTGGCGCGGAAAGCACACGGGCAACGACTACGAGACCTGGTGGCGCCACTCGGTGCACGACGGATACATCAAGGACTCCGCGCTGCCGCTGGTCAATGCGACCGCCAAACTGATTGCTGCTTCCGCCACTCCGGCTGCAGCCGGTTCGGGCTATGAAATCTCGTTCCACAGCGATCCTTACATCCTCGATGGACGTTAT
Organism: uncultured Solibacteraceae bacterium; assembly: GCA_964639095.1. Classification (GTDB taxonomy): domain Bacteria; phylum Acidobacteriota; class Terriglobia; order Bryobacterales; family Bryobacteraceae; genus BOG-234. The sequence goes on along the minus strand of CAZXCO010001017.1, from coordinate 3,592 downwards.
GCGAACAACGCGTGGTTGCAGGAGATGCCGCGTCCGGTTACGCGGCTGACCTGGGATAACGCGGTAGTTGTGAGCCCGAAGACGGCCGAGGCGCTCGACGTCACCGATGAGGATCAGGTCGCCATCGATTACAACGGCCACACGGTGTGGGGCTCGGTCTGGCGCTTGCCGGGCCAGCCGGATGGCTCGATCGCCCTCAGTCTGGGCTACGGCAGAACCCGTTCGGGGCGAGCGGGCAACGGCGCGGGTTTCGATGTCTACCCGCTGCGACCGGTTTCCAATCTCTACTTCGCCACCGGGGTCAGCGTGCGCAAGCTGGGCAAAAAGTTCCGTCTTGCCGCGGTGCAGCACCATTTCGCGATGGAGGGCCGCCGGCCGGTCCATGCGGGCACGCTCGACGAGTACAAAGCGGATCCTCACTTCTCGCAGAAGCAGAGCGAAATTCCGCCGAAGGAGTTGACGATCTTCCCCGAAACCTTCCGCTATGAGGGTTACGCGTGGGGCATGGCGGTGGATCTGACGGCCTGCGTCGGCTGCAACACCTGCGTGGTTGCCTGCCAGGCGGAGAACAATATCGCGGTCGTGGGCAAGGAGCAGGTGCTCAATACCCGCGAGATGCACTGGATTCGCATCGATCGTTATTACAAGGGCGAGCCGGACGAGCCCGATATGTATTTCCAGCCGGTGGCGTGCATGCAGTGCGAAAACGCGCCGTGCGAGGTGGTCTGCCCGGTGGCGGCGACGGAAACGGACGCCGAAGGTCTGAACAACATGGTCTACAACCGCTGCGTCGGCACCCGCTACTGCTCGAACAACTGTCCTTACAAGGTGCGGCGGTTCAACTTCCTGTTGTTCTCGGACTGGGAGACGGAGAGCCTCAAACTGCAACGCAACCCCGACGTGACGGTGCGGAGCCGCGGCGTCATGGAAAAGTGTTCCTATTGCGTGCAGCGCATCAATTACGCAAAGATCACGGCGGAGAAGCAGGACCGCAAGGTGTACGACGGCGAGATCGTACCCGCCTGCGCGGCCGCCTGCCCGTCACAAGCCATTATGTTCGGAGACCTGAACGATCCGAAGAGCCGCATTTCGGAGTGGAAGCGGCACAGTCTCAATTATTCGCTGCTGGGCGAACTGAACACACGCCCGCGCACCACCTACCTGACGGAGATCCGGAACCCGAATCCTTCAGTTCAGAAGTCGGAGAAGGAAAGCTGATATGGCGCAACCGGTTGAGTTGCCAGATCGAATTCGCGTAGGGCCGGTGATCGACGAGGGGCACAGCCTCGCGTCGGTTTCGGACAAAGTATCGGGAATCGTTCTCAAGCGCAAGACAACGCTGGGCTGGATTCTCGGCTTCCTGATTTCGTTTGGCTTGCTGCAGGGGTTGATGGCCGGCGCGACGTGGCTGTTTGTGAAGGGCGTCGGGGTCTGGGGCATCAACATTCCGGTTGGCTGGGGATTCGCGATCGTCAACTTCGTGTGGTGGATCGGTATCGGCCATGCAGGCACCCTGATTTCCGCCATTCTGCTGCTGTTGAATCAGTCGTGGCGGAACGCCATCAACCGTTTCGCGGAAGCCATGACGCTGTTCGCCGTCATGTGCGCAGGCATGTTCCCGGTGCTGCATACCGGCCGCCCCTGGCTGGCCTACTGGCTTTTCCCCTATCCGAACACGATGGACCTCTGGCCGCAGTTCCGCAGCCCGCTGGTCTGGGACGTGTTCGCCGTCTCCACGTATTTCACGATTTCGCTGGTGTTCTGGTACGTCGGACTGATTCCGGATCTGGCGACGTTGCGCGACGGCGCGACGCAGCGCTGGAAGCAGGTGATCTACGGCTTCCTGTCGCTCGGCTGGCGGAATTCGGCCCGCCACTGGCAACGGTTTGAGAAAGCCTCTCTTCTGCTCGCCGGACTGGCGACGCCGCTGGTGCTTTCGGTTCACACGGTGGTCAGCTTCGACTTTGCGGTTTCGATCCTGCCGGGCTGGCACACCACGATTTTCCCGCCCTACTTCGTCGCCGGCGCTATCTACTCCGGGTTTGCGATGGTGCTGAGCCTGATGATCCCGGCGCGAACCTTCTACGGTCTGGAAGACATCATCACCATCCGCCATCTGAACAACATGGCGAAGGTGACGCTCGCCACCGGGCTCATCGTCGGCTACGGTTACGCGAGTGAAGTCTTCTTCGGCTACTACGGCGCGGACGTCTACGAAAAATACAATATCCTGAACCGGATGTTCGGGCCCTACGCCCCGTTCTACTGGACGCTGATTCTCTGCAACATCATCGCGCCGCAGTTCCTCTGGATCAAACGCATCCGCACGAACCCATTGGTTCTGTGGTTCTTCTCGATCATTGTGAATATCGGCATGTGGCTGGAGCGGTTCGTGATTGTCGTCGTGAGTCTGCACCGCGACTTCCTGCCATCGAGCTGGAGCATGTACTGGCCGACGGTGTGGGACTGGGCCGTGCTGACGGGAACAATCGGGTTCTTCCTGACCTTGACCTTCATCTTTGTCCGGGTGTTGCCTATGATTACGATCTTTGAGCTGCGCGTCCTGCTGCCGGGGGCGCAAGTTAAGGAGCCCGTCGCCAGATGAGCGCACATTCTGTCGACGTTCTGGATCCGCTGTACGGCCTGATGGCCGAGTTTGATTCTCCCGGCGCGCTGGTGGCGGCGGCCAAGCGCACGCGCGAAGCGGGCTTCCGCAAATTCGACGCCTACTCGCCGTTTCCCATTCACGAGCTGGATGAGGCGATGGACCTGCATGACAACCGGGTCTCCCTGTTCACTCTGATCGGGGGCATATGCGGAGCCGCAACGGGCTTCGGACTGGCGAGCTGGGTTGAGGCCGTGGCTTTGCCTTTGAATATCGGCGGCCGCCCCTACATCAGCACCCCGATGTATATTCCGATCACCTTTGAGTTAACCGTGCTTTTCGGGGGGCTGACAGCAGCCATCAGCATGCTCATCATGAACGGCCTGCCGATGCCTTACCATCCGGTGTTCAACGTCGAGCGGTTCAGCAACGCTTCGCGGAACAAGTTTTTCCTGTGCATCGAATCCGACGATCCGCAGTTTGACCGGCATTCGACGGTCGATTTCCTCGAAAGCCTCGATCCGGAAGAGATTGCGGAAGTGGCGAGATGAAGAGACTTTTTACAGGCGCAACGCTTGCGATCGCCGCTCTGGCCGCGGCGGGATGCTCGCGCCTCGACATGCAGGACCAGCCCAAGTACAGGCCGCAGCGGCCGAGCGCCTTTTTTGCCGATGGCCGCAGCGAGCGCCAGCCGGTTGAAGGTACGATTGCCCGCGGCGCGCTGGATGAAGACACCGCCTTCTACCAGGGCAAAGACGCATCGGGCAAGGACGTTACGGAATTTCCGATCGCGATCAACAAGGACGTGATTCTCCGCGGCCAGCAGCGGTACGACATTTATTGCTCTCCCTGCCACGGCCGGATCGGAAATGGTCTGGGGATGATTGTGCGGCGCGGTTTCAAGCAGCCGCCTTCATACCATATCGATCGTCTTCGAGATGCGCCCGTCGGGCATTTTTACGACGTGATCTCGAACGGCTACGGCGC
>CAZXCO010001016.1:0-5191 GCA_964639095.1 uncultured Solibacteraceae bacterium | reverse complement strand
AGGCGCACGTACACAATGCCATCCACGGTGAGGTCCACGGCTTGCCGAAACTCACCCATCTAACGATGGGTCGCAGGAAACTGGTCCGCCGCGATTGGCTGGAGCAGTGGCTGGAAACGAACAAAACCCGATAGTATGGCTGCATGTTCAGTTTTGCCGCCACAGACGCAGGAAAAGGAAAAACGAATGCGTCGAAAGCGATTCCAGCGGGGCTGTCTGAAGACCCGCAAGCGGAATGGAAAGAACTACTGGTATGCCCAGTGGAGAGAGGGGGGAAAGCCCAAATCGAAAGAGATCGGACTCTGCTCGAAAATGGACCGAGTGAAGGCAGAAGGTATCTTAACCGAGATCCTGAAGCCCATCAACGAGGGGGCAGAGAATCCCGACAAGATCACCTGGACCTTCGCGAAGTTCTGCGAGGTCGTCTACCTTCCGGTCTGCAACCGGAAGTGGAAGGCGTCAACGGGCATGGTTGAGACGAATGGACTGAACCCCAAAAGTGAGACACGGAGTTAAGGGGACGCATACATTGAATGGAGAAAAGGAATGGATGTGTCCCGAGCTGTTTATGGTCGCGACCTGAAAATCGCCGCGATGCGGGCCCTCGACGCGGGTGCCACGAGCGGAGAGATTGCCCGGAAGTACCAGGTGAGCCCGCACCTGCTGGAGCGGTGGCGGGGAGAATGGCGGGCCAAGGGTGAGTTGGCGTTTCCGGGGCTGGGTCGGCGCGGGGTTGCGTTGCCGGCAGTGGACGATGCGCGCCGCATCGCGGAGTTGGAACGGAAGATCGGCCAGCTCACGATGGAGAACGATTTTTTAAAAAAGGCGTTGCAGCATTTCAGGGATCATCATCCGCCAGTCGTCGTCAGTGGCGGGGATGCTTGTTTGAAGAAATCGAGCAAGCCGCGGCGAAAGGCCAAGCCGTGAACGCCCTTTGCCAAATGGCCGGCATGAGCCGGGCAGGGTTCTATCGGGCACGGACGCCGAGACAGGCTTCGCCGGTGGAAATGGAGATCCGCGACGAGATGCAAAAGATCGCGGTGGAGTTCCCGGCCTACGGCTACCGGCGGCTCACGGTCGAGCTTCAGCGCCGCGGCTTCGACATCAACCACAAACGGGTGCTGCGAATGATGCGGGCAGACAACCTGCTATGCGTGCGACGGCGGAAGTTCATGGTGACGACCGATTCGCGGCACGGTCTGCCGGTCTACGCGAATCTGGCCGGCCAAATGACGGCCACGGCGATCAATCAGCTCTGGGTTGCCGACATCACCTACATCCGACTGCGGGTGGAGTTCGTGTACCTGGCGGTGGTGCTCGACGCCTTCTCCCGGCGGGTGATCGGCTGGGCACTGGGGCGGACGCTGGAAGCCGGGTTGGCGGTCGCTGCGTTGCAGATGGCGCTGGCGGAGCGGAGACCGCAGCCTGGCCTGGTGCATCACTCCGACCGCGGAGTGCAGTATGCTTCGTTCGACTACACCGATCTGTTGAAGCAACATCAGGCGCGAATCAGCATGAGCCGCAAGGGGAATCCGTACGATAACGCGGCCTGCGAGTCGTTCATGAAGACGCTGAAATACGAGGAGGTCTACCGCAACGACTATCGCGACTTCGCAGAGGCCCGCGCCAGCATCGGCGAGTTTCTGGAGCGCGTTTACAATCAGAAGCGGCTGCACTCGGCCCTGGGATACTTTCCGCCTGCCGAGTTCGAGAATGGGGCCGCCTGATGAATGGAAGCCGTTGGCAACGTAAGGACGGGGGCTCTGCCCCTGCGACCCCGGGATTTAACGCAGTTGCGCCAGAATGGCTGGGAAGCTACGGGGCGGCGGTGGCCGCCCCTGTCATTCCGGCCGCTGAGTCGACGCTCGGGTCGCATCCCTGCGTTGCCCTATCCTCCGCTCAGGTACCTCCAGAGTGGAGCAACCGCAACCTCGCCGTCCATCGATTTCCGGTGAACGGCGATCACCCCCTTAACTTCGTGTCTCACTCCAGGGGCTCACTTCAGAGGCTCCCTACATCCCCCTGGACCCCCGTCACGCGCGACCGCACTTCTTTCACCGCGTCATCCAGCTTTTGACTGCGTTCGGCCGGTGATGAAGACGTGGGCCCCTTCCTGTACGAAACACCTTGAGGTCGCCAGTCCGATGCCACTGGTACCACCGGTAATCAATGCGATCTTCCCATCAAGTTTTCCCATAATACTTTTGTCCTTGTGGTTCGCCAACATCTTGACTCCTGTTCAAAGTGGTTTGGGTTTTGAGATCACCCTTACCATTACTCCCGGACAACCGGGGCGGAGTTTATTGGACGATGGTATCGATTGGCAGCTACCGCATTGGCAATTGGGCGAGCCACATCACGATACCGACCGATACCTTCATCCAATGGATTTACCCCTGTGGTTGGGGCTTAATTGACTTGGGCTTCTGATGCACCCATCGGAGTCTTCACTAATTAACCGACAAGGGATATTCAATATGAATCAACTAGAGTCATTCGCGCCAACTATCACAACTCCCGAGAAGATGCGCTCACTTCTAGACCGTCAGCGAACAGCGTTTGCGGGAGAGCGAATCCCTACCTACGAGGTCCGTGTCGACAGAACAGATCGCCTCATAGCGCTAATGGTCGAGAACAAAGACGAGATCGCAAGTGCTCTGAACGAAGATTTTGGTCATCGCAGTAGGGAGGCGTCTCTGCTTACCGATGTGTGGTGGGTCGTCGACAGCTACAAGTACAACAAGCTCCATTTGCGAGAGTGGATGGAGTCTGTGACCCAGGAGGCGATGTTCCCGGATGCGGAGGCGCGCGTCGAGTACCAGGCGAAGGGGGTGGTTGGAGTAGTGAGTCCGTGGAACTTTCCATGGAATCTTGCATTCAACCCCATCGGCTACGTCATGGCGGCTGGGAATCGGGTTATGTTGAAACCTTCCGAGCTGACGCCTGCTAGCTCGGCCTTGATGGCTACGCTCGTAAGTCGTTACTTCGATGAGACGGAGTTTGCCGTCGTTCAGGGCGGCCCGGAGATTGGAGCAGCCTTCACAGCGCTACCGTTCGACCACTTGATTTTCACTGGTGGAACGAAAGTGGGCTCGGCGATCATGCGGGCCGCGTCCTCTTCCCTGACGCCCGTAACCCTGGAACTCGGGGGCAAGTCACCTGCCCTCATCGGGAGGACGGCTGACCTCGGCGATGCAGTTCGCAGAATTCTAACGGCGAAGACTTTCAACGCCGGACAGGTGTGCCTCACACCCGACTACGTGCTTTTGCCCAGCGGGCTTGAAGAACGGTTCGTAACACACGCTAAAACTAGCGTGGCATCCATGTACCCGCAGATCAAGACCAATCCGGACTACACCTCGATCCTCAACGAATCGAATTTCAATCGACTCAAGGGCTTGCTCGCGGACGCCGAGTCGAAAGGCGCTGAAGTGATCGAGCTGAATCCTTCGTTCGAAGATCTGTCAGACGCCGCTGCACGCAGATTCGCGCCCACACTCCTTTTCAGAGTCACAGACGACATGAGGGTGCTTCAGGAGGAGATCTTTGGCCCCTTGCTGCCAGTGGTTATTTACGAAACGCTCGATGAAGCAATCTCATTCATCAACGCCCGCAGCCACCCGCTCGCACTCTATTACTTTTCCACCGATGCCGCTGAAGAACGGCAGGTGCTCAATCGGACTACCTCCGGCGGGGTTACGATTAACGACTGCATGACCCATGCTTTCGATTACCGCCTTCCGTTCGGCGGCATCGGCGCCTCTGGAATGGGTGCTTATCATGGCAAGCAAGGGTTTCTTACCTTTAGTCACGCTCGTGCCATCTATCGGCAGGGCAAGAATCCCCAGGCTGAACTTTTCTTTCGTCCTCCCTTCGGAGAGACGGTAAAGGCGTTCCTTGAGAAGGAAATCACAAAGTAGATCGTTCTCCGGGCAGTGAATCTGCGCGTCAGGCAACCCGACCCGACCGAGCGATTGAGGTGAGTCAGACCTACCGATCCCTTTGTCCAATCGAATTGTCGATTCGGGCCTAATTGAATCGGAAGTCGGACACACGCTCGGCCCATTAGCAACCTACCGCTGACCATAAGGGACGCGTCGATAACGCGCGTCTCAAGAACAACCCGCACATTGAAGACGAGACAACGAGGACAAAACAATGAAACGAAGAAGCGCAACTCAAACACTTATTCTGGGAATGCTGACGGTACACTATCCGCCACTAAGGACTGGATTGCGATGATACCGAGTTCGACTCTTTGCCGATCGTCGGGCCAAACCAGTGATGAGTCGTCGGTACGGTCGGTGGGTCCGGCGAGTTGCAGAAGTAGACGGTAGCCAACCGGACCTTCCGCCAGACGGGACCCCAGGCCTTCGCGGAGGAAGTCGGGCGATTTTGATTTTGCGGTTGCCTCGTCCAGGAACTGCGTCCCCTTGACAGGTACAATCTGATAGCGGCCCGCCTGGATTTTCCCCTTGCTATTGATGAAGCTGAACGCGTTGTTCCCCAAGAATGCCTCTTGGTCGCCCCCGGTTGGCGCCGCTTGAATGTCCTGTACGAATTTCACGGCGCGAGGGTGGCTCCCGAGAAATTCTTCAACCGGCCATGGATGTGGCTTCGATGGATCGGTCGCGAACACGGCTTTTTGCAGAGCCAGGAATTCTTCTCCGGTGCCCACGACGAAACCGTTGTGGGACATCGCGACAATATCCGTTCCATTGCCAGTCATAAAGCGGATCGCCATTCCCTGCGGACCGGCATTTGCAGAGTTATCGGGAATGTTTATGTCAGGAGCACCATCCGAGAAGCGGATGGTCACCGGTACAGTACCCCGGCGAAAATGAGCGGCACGAGATACAGAAGCGGCCTCCGGTGATGCCTCAAAGCCGCCTTCAACAACAATGCCCTTAGGGTGGACAAAGCGCTGCCCCGCCTTTCCGCTGGGCGACTGGCTCATCACGTCGGCAATCTGCCGTGCCAGATCCGGAGCGGAGGCCCCAGTCAGCGCGGCGGCGCCAGAAACAAGTGCGATCATCAAGATAGGTCTTTTCATATCAGCTTTTCCTTTTCTATTGGCTCATCTGCGGACGGTGCTCCGCTAGCAGCCTGAGGTGCAACTGACGTTTGTCTTGGCGTAAGAACGGGAACGGATTTAGGATGGATGCATGTCAATTGGGCAAGCGAGGACCGA
>CAZXCO010001015.1:0-3353 GCA_964639095.1 uncultured Solibacteraceae bacterium | reverse complement strand
ACATGGTTAAGCGGCGTCCGTCCCAAGCCCACTCAGGGGGTGGATGCTTATGCGGGCGTTACAGCCGACCAGATCGCCGCTCAGCATCTGGGCCAGGAAACGGTGCTGCCCTCGCTCGAACTGGCGACGGAGGATCATTCCGGTCTGCTCGGCGCCTGCGATCGCGACTACGGCTGCATCTATATGAATACGCTCTCCTGGCGGACGCACACGACGCCGATGCCCATGGAGATCAACCCGCGGAAGGTATTCGAGCGCCTGTTTGGCACCGGCAGCACGCCGGCCGAGCGCGCGGCACGGACCGAGGAAGACCACAGTATTCTCGATGCCGTCCTGACGGAAACGAACAGCCTGCAGCGCAACCTGGGCAAGCACGACCGGGCCACGGTCAATGACTATCTGGAAAGCGTCCGCGAGATCGAACGGCGCATTCAGAATTCGTCCGCCCATGTGGCCTCCAATATCGCCCTGCCGCAGGAGCCCGTTGGCATCCCGTACTCCTACGAGCAGCACCTGAATCTGATGTACGACCTGATCGCTCTCGCCTACCAGGCCAACATCACTCGGGTATTCACCTTCATGGTGGCGCGGGAAGAGAGCAATCGGACATATCCGCAGGTTGGCGTGCCGGATGGGCATCACGCGACCTCGCATCATCAGAACCGCCCCGAGAAACTCGAAAAGCTTGTCCGGATTCAGACCTGGCACGCCCAGCAGCTTGCCCGGTTCTTCGACCGGCTCAGAAACACGCCCGATGGAGACGGCTCGCTGCTGGATCACTCGATGATCGTTTATGGCAGCAATATGAGCAACAGCAACGTGCATAACCACTTCCCCCTGCCCACACTGGTGGCGGGTGGCGGCGCGGGGCAGCTCAAAGGCGGCCGTCACCTGAAGTATCCGGACCACACGCCGATGGCGAATCTCCTTCTGACGATGCTGGGGAAGGCCGGCATTCCGATGGAGAACATCGGCGACAGCACAGGGATTCTGGAGAACCTTTAAAATATGAGGCCGCTGGCCGCGGTTTCCCGGCACTTCGTCGCGTTCCTTGCGCTCGCCGCGTCGGCGCTCGCCGCCAGCCTCGGGCCATCCGGCGGCAGCGGTCTGGCCGACGCCATCCAGGCGGGGAACAGGGCTAAGGCGCTGGCGCTCCTTCAGCAGAAGGTCAACGTCAACGCGCCGCAGCCCGACGGCACAACCGCGATCGCGTGGGCGGTCCGGGCGGGCGATCCGGATATGGTGGACCGGCTGATCCGGGCCGGCGCCGACGTGAAAACGGCGAACCGCTATGGCGTGACGCCGCTTTCGCTCGCCTGCGTCAACGGTGACGCCACCATGATCGGGAAGCTCCTCAAGGCCGGCGCTGACCCCAACGCGCCTGCGGCGGAGAACGAAACTCCTTTGATGACCGTCGCGCGGACCGGCAGCGTGCCTGCCGCGAAAATGCTGCTCGCCAACGGGGCGAAAGTCGACGCGCGGGAGACCTGGCACGGCGAGACGGCCCTCATGTGGGCGGCGGCGCAGAAGCATCCGGAAATGGTGCGTACGCTGATCGAGGCAGGCGCGGATGTGAACGCGGTTTCCACCATCGTGAAATGGGAGCGCCAGGTTACGGCGGAACCACGCGAGAAGTGGCTGCCGGCGGGCGGATTTACTGCCCTGATGTTTTCAGCCAGAGAAGGTTGCGTCGAATGTGCGAAGCTCCTCGTCGATGCCGGGGCCAGCGTGAATCAGGCGGACCCGGATGGCATCACTCCCACGCTGAACGCTATTATCAACGGGCATTACGATGTGGCGGCGTTTCTGCTCGACAAGGGCGCGAATCCGAATCTGACCGACAAGACCGGCCGCGCCGCTCTCTATGCGGCGGTGGACATGCACACGATGCCGGCCTCGAACCGGCCGTCGCCCGACGATTCCGATAACCAGGTGGGCAGTCTGGACCTCATCAAGCTGCTGCTGGCCCACGGCGCAGACGTGAACGCGCAGTTAAAAACGCAGCAGCCCTACCGTACCAAACTCGATCGCGGCGACGACACGATGCTGACCACCGGTACGACGCCGATGCTGCGCGCTGCCAAAGCGGGCGATACGGCAGTCATCGCGTTGCTTCTGGCCAAAGGCGCCAATCCGAAGCTGAGCACGCGCAACCGCGTGAATCCGCTGATGGCTGCCGCGGGCGTCGGCACTAAGGAAGAAGACACCGTCGGCCGGAAGAAGACCCAGAAGGAAGTCATCGACACGATCGATCTGTGTCTGAAGGCGGGCGTCGACGTCAATTCGGCGGATAACAGAGGCGATACCGCGCTGCATGGCGCGGCGCAGATGGGCTGGGATCAGGTTGTGCAGTATCTGGCCGGCCATGGCGCAGACCTGATGGCCAAAGACCAGAAGGGTCTCACCCCGCTCGACGCCGCCATGGGCCGCACCGGCGGCCTGGGCTTCGACAACACCACGGGCGCCCTTCATGAAAGCACCGTGGCGCTGTTGCGCAAACTGACCGCGGCGAAGCCCGAGTAAACCGGAAGTTCAGAGGGCATCCCCAACCTCTTCAGCGGCCAGGCCCGTCAGCGGACCCCGCGATGGATACTGAATCTGGAGCGATCAGAGATGCAAAAGAGGAAACTCGGAAATACCGGTCTGGAAGTGCCCGTCATCCTGCTGGGCGGCAACGTCTTCGGCTGGACGGTCAGGGACGCGGATTCCTTCCGACTGCTGGACGCGGCTTTCGATGCCGGCCTGAATTTCATCGATACCGCGGATGTCTATTCCAGATGGATTCCCGGGCACACGGGCGGAGAGTCGGAAACCATCATCGGCAAATGGTTCGCGAGGAGCGGGAAGCGCGACAAGGTCATTATCGCTACCAAGGTCGGCATGGATATGGGCGACGGCCGGCAGGGTCTGGCGCCCGGATACATCGCGGAAGCCGTCGAAGCGTCGCTGCGCCGCCTGCAGACCGACCACATCGATCTCTACCAGTCGCATAAAGATGATGACAAGACTCCGCTCGAGGAAACGCTCTCCGCTTATGACCGGCTGGTGAAGCAGGGCAAGGTGCGCTTCATCGGCGCTTCCAACTACAAAGGAGCACGCCTGCGCCAGGCGCTGGAAACCAGCAAACAGAAAAATCTGGTCCGGTACGAGACCCTGCAGCCGAACTACAGTCTTGTGGAACGCAGCGGCTACGAAACGGATCTGGCGCCGGTGGTGGCGGAATCGGGCATAGGCGTGATTCCCTATTTTTCGCTTGCGAGCGGCTTCCTGACCGGTAAATACCGGAGCGAGGCCGACGCGCAGGGTAAGGCGCGGGCGGGGATGGTCGGGAAATACCTGAATCCACACGGCTT
>CAZXCO010001014.1:0-7180 GCA_964639095.1 uncultured Solibacteraceae bacterium | reverse complement strand
AGATCGTCATCTCGCGTGAGAACGAAAACCAGGCGTCGTTCCAGATTGCGAGCATTGCCGCGGGCGAAGAGGGTTCTGCGGTCAAATGGAAAATCCACGCTGCCGGGCACATCGACACAGCGGTTGAGGAACAGAAGCGGGAAGGCAGAGAATCGCTCGAAGAGATCAGGTCGCGCTGCCCGCACGAGATTTCCGTCGACCGCTATCACCAGCAGTTTCTCGATCTCGGGATGTATCTGGGTCCGAGCTTCAAAGGCTTGCAAGGGCTGTGGAGCGGCAGGGATGAAGTGCTGGCCGAAGTGTGCCTCGTTCCGGCCATCGCGCCCGAAGCGTCGCGATACCGGATCCACCCCGGTCTCCTGGACCCGTGCCTGCAGCCCTTTGCCGCCGCTTCTCTGAGCGCTGCGGATATCGCTTCGGGGAGCGCCATCTACATGCCCGTAGCGATCGGCATCTACACCGTCTATCGCGAACCGGGCGATAAATTATGGAGCCACGTTGCGGTTTCCCATCGCAGGGGCCCGGTCTCGGCGCCGGCTTCGCTCGACGTCGATGTCTCGATTTTCGATGCCGCCGGGGCGCTCGTTGCCGAAGTGAGAGGGGTCGCGCTGCGCCGTGTGGAGCGGCACACGCTCGTGAAACGACAGGAGGAGCCTCTCCGCGACTGGTTATACGAGCTGACCTGGAAAGAGACGCCTCTGCTCGAGGAGGCAGGCACAGCCCGCTCGGGCTCTCTTCCCGCACCGTCTGAAATCTCTGAAGATCTGCGCGGCTATGCCGGCCGCCATAGCCGAAACGCGGGCATCGAGGAGTTTGCCTCTTTGTTCCCGCAACTCGAGGCTTTAAGCACGCGGTATGTGCGTCAGGCTCTCGGCCAGCTCGGCTGGAATATCCAGAAGCACGAGCGTTTTTCGACGGAACAGAAAGCCGCGGAACTGAAGATCCCTGAGAAATACCGCCGGCTTTTTGCCAGAATGCTCGAGATGCTCGAAGAGGACGGCATTCTCGAGCGGCGCAATCAGATCTGGGAAGTCTGCGTGACCGCTGCGCCGGACGAATCTGCCTTGTCCGGCGAGCAGCTTCTCACAAAATATCCAGAGTGCTCGGCCGAATTGAACATGACCATTCGCTGCGGGAAGCATCTGGCGAGCATCATACGGGGCGAATGTGAGCCACTCGAGCTGCTCTTTCCGGGAGGTTCGGTCGAGGACATCGAAAAACTCTACTGCGATTCGCCGTTCGCGCGTTTCTACAACGGCCTGGCGGGGACGGCAGTCAGGGCGCTCGTGAAGCAGCTTCCGGCGGACCGGCCGCTCCGAGTCCTCGAAATCGGCGGAGGCACGGGAAGCGCCACGGGCTCCATTCTGCCGGAACTGCCGGCCGGGCGCGTCGAATACGTATTTACGGATGCCAGCCCGCTGTTCTTCTCCAAAGCCAGGGCGAAGTTCGGCGGCTATCCATTTGTTGAATACAAGTTGCTCGATATCGAGAAGGATCCGGTGGCTCAGGGCTTCGCTGCTCATTCCTGCGATCTCGTGATTGCTGCCAATGTGCTGCATGCGACCGAGGATCTGGGGACGACCGTCGCGAACGTACGGAAGCTTCTCTGCTCCGACGGGGTGCTGTTACTTGTCGAAGGCACGCGGCCCCTGCGTTTTGGCGATCTGATCGTCGGGCCCACCGATGGCTGGTGGCGTTTCAAAGATACGGAGCTGCGCCCCGGTCATCCCCTGATCGCAGCACGAAGTTGGGAGGCGCTGCTTGAAAACTGTGGGTTTACCGATATCACAGTCAGCCCCGAAACCGGCGGTGTGTTCGCGAATCAGGCGCTGATTCTCTCGCGAGGACCGCGGATTGCCCGGGCCGAGAGCCAGTCGTCCCTTCCGGCCGGGCAGTCGAGCCGGCCATGGCTGATCTTCGGGGAGCGCGGCGGTCTGGGAAACAAGCTGCGCGAATTGCTTGAGGTGCAGGGCGCGCCGTGTGTGAGCGTGAGTGCGGGAGAAGCGTTCGAAGCGGCCAGCCAGGCGCGTTATCGAATCCGCGCCGATAGTCCAGGCGATTTCCGCCGGGTGATGCAGGAGACCGCGCAGGCGCATGGATGCGCTCTCGCCGGCATCGTTTATCTCTGGCCGCTGGATCTTCCAGCGGGCGCCATCGCCGGGTGCGAGGACATCAACGCTCGAATCCAATCCGGCTGCGACAGTCTCCTGCATCTCGTGAAGGCGTTGGCCGGCGAGGGAACGGTCCCGGTAAACGGTTTGTGGATCGTCACCCGGGGCGCGCAGGCGCTCGAGTCACTCGCTGCGCCGCGAGGTCTTGCGCAGGCTCCGATTCCCGCCCTGGGCAGCACAATTGCGCTTGAACACCCGGAACTGCGCTGTTCGGGAATCGATCTCGATCCCAACGGAGAGGCCGATGAACCGGAAAAATTGTGCACGGAGATTCAAAGGGGCCAGGAGAACCTGGTGGCTTTCCGCCGCGCGCACCGTCTTGCCGGCCGTCTCGTCCGGGCGCGTCTGGATCCTGAGGCGCAGAGTCAGCACGCCGGCGCGCGCGAATACTCTCTGCACACATCATCGCCGGGGATACTGGACCGGCTTGCATGGGGGCCGTTACAGCGCCGAAAGCCGCAAGCGGGCGAGGTCGAGGTTGAAGTTCTCGCGACTGGTCTGAACTTCCGCGATGTTCTGATCGCCATGGGACAGTACCCGGGCGACTCTCAGACGTTCGGTTACGAATGCGCCGGCCTTGTTATTGCGTTGGGCCAGGGCGTTGACCACCTGAAGTTGGGCCAGCGTGTCATGGTGTTGGGGCCGGGCAGCTTCGCTTCTCACATGACCATTCCGGCCGATCACGTCCTGCCGGTTCCTGAAGCTCTCAGCGAGAACGAGGCGGCAAGCATCCCGAGCGCATTCCTCACGGCGTACTACGCGCTTTGTCATCTGGGCCGGATGGGCCCGGAGGACAGGGTCTTGATTCATGCGGCGGCCGGGGGCGTCGGGCTGGCCGCCGTGCAACTCGCGCAACGCGCGGGCGCCGCAATCTTTGCCACAGCCGGCAGTCCGCGAAAGCGCGAGTATCTGAAATCTCTGGGCATCCAGCATGTGATGGACTCGCGGTCTCTCGACTTCGCCGCTGAAATCATGCAGGCAACAGCGGGAAAGGGCGTGGACCTCGTGCTCAACTCACTGGCGGGCGATTTTATCGGAAAGAGCTTTTCGGTACTGGCTGAAAATGGCCGC
This sequence comes from uncultured Solibacteraceae bacterium, assembly GCA_964639095.1. Lineage (GTDB taxonomy): Bacteria > Acidobacteriota > Terriglobia > Bryobacterales > Bryobacteraceae > BOG-234. The sequence continues at coordinate 3,938 of CAZXCO010001014.1, read as the reverse complement.
TTCCTCGAAATCGGGATGACCGGAATATGGGACGCGGCGCGCGCTGCTCAGCTGAACCGTAATATCTGCTATCACCCGATCAACCTCGGCGCAACTTTCCGTGAAGATCCGCAGCTGATCGCACGCCTGATGACAGAGCTGATGCAGGATTTCGAAAAGGGCCGGTTGAAGCCCATGCCGTTGACGGTTTTCCCGATGCATCAGATCGCGGGCGCTTTCCGGCACATGGCACAGGCGAAACATATCGGGAAAATCGTTGTGGCGCATTCCGTTGCGGCGCGAGACAGGTGCAAGACAGCCTCTGCGGCGCTCGCACAGACGTTCGACCCGGCGGCCGGCTACCTGATCACCGGCGGGCTTGCCGGGCTGGGTTTGCTCGCCGGCCAATGGATGGTGCGGAACGGCGCCCGCTACGTCGTGTTGACCGGGCGGAGCGAACCGTCGCGCGAGGCGCTCGAAGCAATTCGGCTGATGGAGCGTCACGGCGCCAAAGTGGTGGTGTCGGTGGGCGACGTTTCGGATCGAAACCATGTTGAGAAAGTCCTGGCGGAGTTTGGCGCAACACGGCCGCGGCTTGCGGGCTTGATGCACTCGGCGGGAGCGCTCGATGACGGAATCCTGCTGCACCAGAACCGTGAGCGCTTCCAGAAAGTGTTTGCGGCAAAGATCGCCGGTTCGTGGAATCTTCATGAGTTGACGAAGAATCTGGCGCTGGACTTCTTTGTCATGTTCTCCTCGGCCGTCTCGTTGCTGGGCTCAGCCGGCCAGGCAAACCATGTGGCCGCCTGCGCTTTCGAGGACGCGCTGGCTCATTATCGGCGTGCCCACGGGCTGCCGTCGTTGAGCATCGATTGGGGTCCCTGGGCGGAAGCGGGCGCCGCTACCCGGGGAACCGTGACGCAGCGGGTCGAGCTGAGAGGTTTCGAGCCCATGCAGCCGGAGCAGGCATTCCGCGCTCTGGAGCGGCTGCTTGAACGAGCCCCGGTGCGGATCGGCATCATGTCCGTCGATTGGAGCCAGTACGCCGCTTCGGTTTCCCGCGGTTCGGCGCCCGTATTCCTTTCTGAGCTGAACCCCATGAGGGAGGCGGTCTCGCCTGGAGTGCAGCAGAAGAAGGAGCCGGTTGCGGCCTTCATCGACCGCTTGCACGCAGCGCCGGCCGCCAAACGCCGGAATCTGCTGAGCGAATACGTGCGGGAGCAGGCAATGAAGGTGCTCGGACTCGATGCCGCGCAGCCGATCGACTATAACCAGCCGCTCAGCGATCTGGGGCTCGATTCCCTGATGGCGGTAGAGTTGAGAACCCTTTTGAGCGCCGGCCTCGCGCTCGAACGCAGTCTGCCGGCCACGCTCGTCTTCGATTACCCTGCTATCGCAGCGCTCACCGGCTACCTGGCCGAAAAGGTGTGGCCTTCGGAAAAGACGCCTCCGGTCGAAGCAGATGCTCTGCAGGACGACGGTCTTGCCGGCATTCTGGACCGGATCGAAAGTCTCTCGGAAGAAGAAGTCGATCGCCTGTACAGCCAGGAAAAAGCCATTCCATGACCTCAGAAAGCGGAACACTATGACCGATTTCCTCGACAGGATTTCCAAACTCCCTCCCAGGAGGCTCGCCCTGCTGGTCAAAGAGCTGCAGGACCAGCTGGACGCCGTCGAGAAAGAGAAGCGAGAACCCATAGCCATCATCGGAATGGGCTGCCGCTTTCCCGGGAACGCCGACACCCCTGAAGAATTCTGGCGGGTTCTCCGCGATGGCGTGGACGCCATTCGGGAGGTTCCTTCCGAGCGCTGGGACCTGGACTCGATTTACGATCCCGCCCCCGGCAAGCCCGGCAAGACGTGTACCCGGCATGGCGGCTTCCTGGCCGCTCCCGATCGGTTCGATCCGCTCTTCTTCGGGATTTCACCGCGCGAAGCGGCCGGCATGGATCCGCAGCATCGCCTGCTCCTCGAGGTTGCATGGGAGACCCTGGAGAATGCCGGTCAGGCTCCGGATCAATTGGCGGGCACCAGGACCGGCGTCTTCGTTGGGATCTGCGCCAATGATCATCTGCGCCTGATTTCGGAACTGGACCCGAGCGAACTCGATATGTATCTCGCGACCGGCGTGTCGCACTCGATCGCTTCCGGCCGCATCTCTTACCTGCTGGGGCTGCACGGCCCCAGCATGTCTTTGGATACCGCGTGTTCTTCGGCGCTCGTGGCCGTTCATCTGGCGTGCCTCAGCCTGCGGGCGAAAGAGTGCCGGGCGGCGCTGGCCGGCGGCGTCAACCTGATGCTTACGCCCGAGGCGACGATCATGTTCTCGCGGTCAGAGCTGATGGCAAAGAATGGCCGCTGCAAGACGTTCGATGCCTCGGCGGACGGGTATGTTCGCGGCGAGGGTTGCGGTATGGTGTTGCTCAAGCGTCTGTCAGACGCCGCTGCCGACGGCGACCGGATATTGGCTGTGATTCAGGGATCGGCGGTCAACCAGGACGGCCGGAGCAGCGGTATTACAGCGCCCAATGGGGTGGCGCAGCAGGCCGTGATTCGCGAAGCGCTTGCCGCAGCGCACATTGCGCCGCACGAAGTGGATTATGTCGAGACGCACGGTACGGGCACGCCGCTGGGAGATCCGATCGAAGTAGGCGCCCTGAGCGCCGTTTATGCTGCCGGCCGGCAGAACAACGACCCACTGTACATTGGTTCGGTCAAAACCAATATCGGCCACGCCGAGGGGGCGGCTGGCATCGCTGGATTGATCAAGCTGGTTTTATCGCTCCAATCCCGGCAGATACCGCCGCATCTTCATCTTCAAAAGCCGAACCCCTACATTGCCTGGGACGAGACACCGATTGAAATTCCGACCGGACTGCGGCCCTGGCCCTTGAGAGGCAGCCGCCGTCAGGGGGCGGTGAGTTCGTTCGGGTTCAGCGGGACGAATGCGCACGTGATCGTGAGCGAGTACGTGGAGAGAGAGGAAGGGAAGGGAGAGGAAGGGGAGAGGAAACCGGAGCGGGGGCATCATGTGCTGGCGCTGTCGGCGAGGAGTGGCAGTGCTCTGAGAGAGCTGGCCGGGCGCTATGTGGAGCAGCTGGGGGCGCAGCCGGTACTGCGGTTGGCGGATGTGTGCCATACGGCGAACGTGGGGCGGTCGCACTTCGAGCAGCGGCTGGCGGTGGTGGCGGGGTCGAACGAGCAGCTGCGGGAGAGACTGGCGGGGTATGTGGCGGGGGAAGAAGCGGCCGGGGTGGTGGCAGGGGAGGCGGACCTGACGCGGCGGCCGGAGGTGGTGTTTCTGTTTGCGGGGCAGGGCGGACAGTACCGGAACATGGGGCGGGCGCTGTATGAGAGGGAGCCGGTGTTCCGGCAGGTGGTGGAGCGGTGCGAGGAGTTGCTGAGGCCGCATCTGGAGCGGCCGCTGGGGAGGGTGCTGTATCCGGCCGAAGGCGAGGCGACGCCGTTGGATGAGACGGAGTACACGCATGTGGCGATGTTCGCGGTGCAGTACGGGCTGGCGCAGTTGTGGCGGTCGTGGGGAGTGGAGCCGGGGGCGGTGCTGGGTCACAGCGTGGGCGAGATTGTGGCGGCGAGCGTAGCCGGGGGGATGAGTCTGGAAGACGGACTGATGCTGATGCGCGAGCGGGGGCGGCTGATGCAGGGACTGCCGGGGCAGGGGGTGATGGCGTCGCTGCTGGCGGGCGGGGAGCGGGTGGGGCGGGTGGTGGAGCGGTACCGGGACCGGGTGGCGATTGCGGCGCTGAACGGACCGGAGAGCACGGTGATTTCGGGCGAGCGGGGTGCGGTGGAGGAGATCCTGCGGACGCTCGAGGGGCAGGGGGTGAAGACCAGGCGGTTGAAGGTATCGAATTCGTTTCACTCGCCGCTGGTGGAACCGGTGCTGGAGGAGTTTGAGCAGGCGGCGCGGCGGGCGAGGTACGGGGCTCCGGAGGTGC
>CAZXCO010001013.1:0-1750 GCA_964639095.1 uncultured Solibacteraceae bacterium | reverse complement strand
AAGGTTCCCCACGCGACATTTGGTGTGCCCGGCGGTCCCCACCAACCGAATCGATCCGCAACGGCCGAGAGAAAGCCAATACCGAGCGCCAGTCTGAGATACAGCGTGATGAAGCTCCTGTACCTGGTGGCCAAATCATTTGATACGTAATTCTTTTTGATATCCATGTCCTGTTTCCCTGACCGAAGTCCGCGGCCCGCTACCGATGACGCTCGTTTCGATCCTTCAGCGGGCGATCATCCCCTCGCAGGGGCACACTTCAATCGTAGAAAAGGCAGCCGGGCGTGAATGGAAGGGTAAGATGTCGCCGACGCTCCAGTTCGCATCAGCCGTGGTGGCGCTGCATTCGCCGCGGATAGCGGACCCAGTATTCGTTACCGTTGCGCTGCTATAGTTGATTCCGGGCCGGCGCATCGAAAAGCGTCCTGCCTCACAACTCCGCCCATCGACGGGCTGACCATTGGCCATTGTGCGCGCCGGCGTCCACATGCAGCACCTCCCCGGTTACATGCCGAGCTTCGATGAGATAAACGACCGCCTCGACATGCCATGAATAACTTGCGAGTTCCTGAATGTGCTGCCGCGTCAGAGCCGGAGTGACAGAATGCATCCGCCTTGTTGCGCCAGTAACTAAACGCAAGAACGAAAAATATCTTACGCCAGAATCGGATTGACGAGACTGAACACAGGACATGGTTTCTGTCCGGGATCGTTGGCGGGCTCTGGCGCCAAAAACGAATGTCGCGCGACGAATGCTGAGTCAAAAGCAGGTGCTACAATAAATCCGCCGGCGTTACAGTCAGTGTGATTCCCTGGGAGGTCCCATGAGTTCGAAAGCTGCCCCCATTCACTTCGCTGGCTCGCAATTCGGCGACCAACGTCATGTCTGTGCTTTCTTTCGGAATCCGGAGGAAAAATACCGCATGCTTCTTCCATTCATCAAAGATGGGTTCGACTGCGGAGACAGAGCTTTTCATGTCGTAGATCCCGATCGGCGGGCGGAACACCTTCAGCGATTGGAGTCAGCCGGCATCGACACGGCACGGGCCGAGTCCAGCGGCCAGCTCAAGGTCTGCGGTTGGGATGAAGCGCATATAGATCCCACTGGTCGTTTTGACCAGTATCGGATGATTTCCCTCATAGAGGAAGAATTGAAACTTGGAACGACGCAGGGGTTCACCGTCAGTCGCTCCATTGGCCACATGGAATGGGCATTGGACGAGCCGCCTGGCGTCGACGATCTCGTGGAGTACGAGGCGCGGCTGAACTACGTCCTGCCTGCGTTCAAAGATCCGGTTATTTGTGTTTATGACATCACCAGGTTCAGTGGTGACGTAATTGTTGACATCCTGCGGACCCATCCGATGGTTGTTATCGGCGGTACCCTGCAGGAAAACCCCTTCTATGTACCACCCGAGGAGTTCTTACAGGAACTTCGCGAGAAGCGTTCGGCCCAGGATCAATAAGCGAGCGGCCATGACTACGGTAATACCGGCTGATCAGGTCGAGGCTGAGGTTAAGCAACTCAGGGCCTGTATCAACGACCTGGTTGGAGTCGTAGCCCTCCCCGCGATCTGGAGTGGAACCGATCCCGGGGAGATTGGTCATACGCTTCTTGATGCGCTTTCAAACTTACTCTCTTTGGATTTCGTCTACTTACGGTTAAAGGATTCGTTCGGAGAAGCTCCTTTTGAAGCAGTACGCGCGGCTCATTCGGAAGCCGTGATGGGCCTCTCGCAAAGGATCGGTG
>CAZXCO010001012.1:0-4808 GCA_964639095.1 uncultured Solibacteraceae bacterium | reverse complement strand
GTTCGGACCATGCCGGCCGGCAGCCGCTCGCCGCGCCGGATCGCCGCCAGCGCTTCGCTACACGAGATATTTGCCGACAATCGGTTCCAGCTTCTTGAGAGTGGCCTGAGGAACGACGGCCCGGTCTGTGATGAGCGCGTGTTGCAGCGCGGAGCCGCACTTGCAGGTCCGCTCGGCAGGCATGTTTTTCACGGCGTGGGCTACCACCTGGCAGGCGTTCGCGGCGTTCTGTTGCAGCACTCGAATAATGTCGGCAACCTCGACGGCGTCGTGATCCGCGTGCCAGCAATCGTAATCGGTGACCATCGCGATGGTCACGTAACAGATCTCGGCTTCACGCGCGAGTTTCGCTTCCTGCAGATTCGTCATCCCGATCACATCCATGCCCCAGGACCGGTAGATGTTCGATTCGGCCTTCGTGGAAAACGCGGGACCCTCCATGCAGACGTAGGTTCCGCCTCGCTTCACGTTGACCTCGACGTCGCGGCAAGCCGTTTCCGCAATCTCTGAAAGCTGCGGACACACCGGATCGGCGAAACTGATGTGCGCCACCAGCCCATCACCGAAGAACGTGGAAATGCGGCCGCGCGTACGGTCGAAAAACTGGTTGGGAATCAGAAAGTCGAGCGGCCTGTGTTCTTCCTTGAGCGATCCCACGGCACTGAGAGAGAGGATGCGGTCGACCCCGAGCGTCTTCATGCCATAGATGTTGGCGCGGAAGTTCAATTCGGAAGGAGAAAGCCGGTGGCCGCGCCCGTGACGGGCAAGGAACGCGACTTCGTGACCTTCCAGTTCACCGAGAATGTAGTGGTCGGAGGGCGCGCCGAAGGGGGTTTCGACGGCGACCGCCGTCTCTGCATGAAATCCGGCCATGGAATAAAGTCCACTGCCGCCGATAATGCCGATTTTGCTCAATGAGACTCCTGGATTTGCGGCGAGGAGCCGCTTTTTGTTGTCTTTATTCCTGAATAAGTTCCCATAGTACGCCACCGGCGCTGGCCGGATGGACGAACACGTAAAGGTGTCCGCCGGCCCCTCGGCGAGGTCTTCCCAGTAACCGGACGCCCGCGCTTTCGAGCCGCCGGACCGTCGCGTGAAGATCCGGTACGCGCATCGCGATGTGGTGCAGACCGGGGCCGCGCTTCTCGAGAAACTTTGCGATCACAGAGCCGGTGTCGAGCGGCTCGAGCAGTTCGATGCGCGCCGTGCCGGCCGGGAGCATGGCGACGTTCACCTTTTCGTGCTCCACCGCTTCGCGCGCGAGGACCGCCAGACCCAGGTCCGATTCGTAGAACGGCAGGGCCTCGTCGATTGAGCGGACTGCGATGCCGAGGTGGTCGATGCTCCAGTCGCGCCTTGCGGAATCGCGCGGCCTGGGCTTGCGCGTTTCGAGATGATCCAGAAGTTCGGCGACCCCTGTGCCCTCAATGGCTACGGTCCGGAATATCGGCGGAACGGATTCGCCGTGTCCCAGCGTCAGCATCCCCTCAATCTCGCGGGCTGCCTGCTCCACACCCGGCCGGTCCGCCTTGTTGATGACGAAGACGCCGGCGATCTCCATGATTCCGGCTTTGATTGCCTGAATATCGTCGCCCATGCCGGGCACCAGCACGACGACAGTGACATCGGCGAGTGCGGCCACATCGACTTCGTCCTGCCCGACTCCCACGGTCTCGACGATCACGAAGTCGAATCCGGCCGACTGAAACAGTCTGCAGAGCCTCGCGCTGGCGCGGGCCAGGCCTCCGGTTGCGCCGCGCGTCGCCATGGAGCGGATAAAAACGCCGGGGTCGCCGTAGTGGCGTTGCATGCGGACACGATCGCCGAGGATCGCGCCTCCCGAAGCCCGGCTGGAAGGATCGACCGCAATGACGGCGACGGTCTTGCCGCGCCGGCGGATTTCGGCAATCAATGCATCGGCGAGCGAACTCTTGCCCGCTCCGGGAGGCCCCGTGATGCCGACGATCAGTCCGGTTCCCTCCGGGGCGGAAGCGAGAAATTCCAGAGCTTCAGGATCGCCGTTTTCAATCCGGGTGGCGAGACGCGCGAGTTCCCGGGGCGTCATTCAGGGATCTCGTCCATCCGGATCAATCCTTCAGCAACTGGCGCGCGATCACCAGGCGCTGGATCTCGCTTGTTCCTTCGCCGATCGTGCACAGCTTCACATCGCGATAGAACTTCTCCACGGGGTAGTCCTTGATGAAACCATAACCGCCGTGGATCTGGACGGCTTCGTTCGCAATAAAGACGGCCGCCTCCGAGGAGAACAGTTTGGCCATGGCGGACTCCCTCGTGACCCGCTTGCCCGCATCGAGCATCTTCGCGGCGCGGTACGTCAGCAGGCGGGAAGCATCCAGCTTCGTCGCCATATCCACCAGCTTGTGCTGGATCGCTTGAAATTCCGAAATCGGCCGGCCGAACTGCTTCCGCAGTCTGGAATACTTCAGCGCGGCGTCATAGGCCCCCTGCGCCATGCCGATCGAGAGGGCGGCGATCGAAACCCGGCCGCCGTCCAGAATCCGCAGGCTGTCGACGAACCCCTCGCCCTGCTTGCCCAACACCTGGGACGCGGGCAGCCGGCATTTGGTAAAGATCACTTCGCCCGTCGCGCTGGCGCGGAGGCCGAGCTTGTTCTCCTTCTTGCCGGGACGGAATCCCGGCGTATCTTTTTCGAAGATGAAGGCGGAAATCCCGTGCCTCGCGGCCGCACGGTCGGTCATGGCCATGCCGACGCAGACATCCGCATAATGGGCATTCGTCGTGAAGGTCTTCGATCCGTTTACTACCCAGCAGTCGCCATCGAGTACGGCGGTGGTGCGCGTGCCGGCCGCGTCCGAGCCCGCTTCCGGTTCGGTCAGCGACCAGCAGCCGATCCATTCGCCTGTAGCCAGTCTGGTCAGATACTTCTGTTTCTGCTCCTCGGTCCCGGCCTTGTAAATGTGGTTGGAGCAAAGCGAGGTATGGGCGGCCACAATGATGCCAACCGATCCATCCACGCGCGAAAGCTCTTCGATGATGATCGCGTACTCTACATAACCGAGGCCCGCGCCGCCATACTCCTCCGGGAAAATAGCGCCCATGTAGCCGAGCTTCCCGAGCTTCTTCACCACTTCGAGCGGGAATGTCTGGTTTTCATCCCACTCCATGACGTGCGGCGCAATCTCGGCGGCGGCGAATTCGCGCACTTCCCGCCGCAACTGAAGCTGCTCCGGGGTGTAATCGAAGTCCACGATTCGATTATGGCCTATCCGACCCGGACGCCTTCCTGGTAGACCGCTTCGATCGTGATTTCCGGCTTTTGTCTGAAAATGACCAGATCGGCCCGCTCGCCGGCTTCGAGGCCGCGCGTCCTGCCGTGCAAGCCGACCAGCCGTGCGGGATTGAGCGTCGCGCAGCGGATCGCATCGCACAGATTGAGCCCCCCGATGCGGATGGCGTTTGCGACGGCACGATCCATCCGGAGGGCCGAGCCCGCAAGCTTGCGGGTCCCGCGGAGCACCACGCGATCGTCTTCCGTCAGTTCCACGTCGAGCTCGCCCAGGCGGTACGGGCCGGGAGCGGAACCGGCCGGGGCGGCGGCATCCGTAACGAGAATCGTCCGCTCTGCGGACTTCGCCCGCAAGGCTACGCGAAGGAACGAAGGGTCGAGGTGCAGCCCGTCGACGATGAAACTCGCGCTCAGCCGGTCGTCAGCCAACTGGTCCCAAAGACAGTTCGGAAATTTCAAAACCATGCGGTGGGCGGCGTTGCCGAGGTGCGTCGAAAGCGTCGCGCCCGCATTCACTGCGGCCCCGATCTGTTCGGTATTCGCGCCCGTATGGCCGATGCTCACGGTTACGCCGGCGCTGGTCAGTTCCGAGATATAAGCGGCGACCCCGGGCCAATGGGGTGAGAGCGTCACCAGCCGGATACCGCCTTCGGTTGCTTCCTGCCAGCGTGCAAATTCATCGGGATCCGGCGGGCGCACCCAGCGGGCGGGATGGGCGCCGCGGGGGCCGTCCTCCGCCCCGATATGGGGACCCTCAACGTGAAAACCGGCAATTGCCCGCCCCTGGGGCAACAGAGCTTGCGCGCGCCGCAGATTCTTCAGACAGGCCAGCATGGCCTCGGGCGGCCCGGTAATGATGGTAGGAAAACACCGGGTCACGCCGGTTCGCGAGATCGCATCGAGAGCCCGGCTGATTTCTTCGATCGGCGTGCGGGGATCGTTGAAATCGACACCAGCGAAGCCGTTCACCTGAAGATCGACGAAGCCGGGCGCGAGCCAGAGGCGTTCTCCGTCCTCAGGCGCCGCTTCGGCGGCGTGCACGGAGAGAATGGTTTCCCCGAATTCCACTGCGACAGCCGCGCCGGTGATGGCATCGGTACCCGAACAGATCATCGAGGCTCCGGTTTATGCACAGGCTTCCCACAGGGCACACGGCGCAACTTCAACAGTCGGAATGAGAAGAAAGCTGTTGAAATATTCGTCACTTTCGGAGATTCTGCTGGAAACCGCAGACTCTCTCACGATACAACAATGAAACGGATTGGCTGGCGCGTGATTCCGGCGGTGATCTCGGGGGAGACAGCCGCAGAGGGATTGCGCGCGCAGTCGTCTGGCTCTATTTGCTGCACTTGCCGCCGGGGCAGCGGTTGTTCTCTTCGCAGACGTATTCGAAAATTCCCATCTCGTCCCAGTCCGGGCGCAGTGTCATCGTGAAATCTTCCGACCACGCCGCCGTGAAAATTTTCGGATCGTCGATCGTCAGCCGGTATGACAGAGTCTTCGAATCTTTCCAGCTGATGTGTTCCACCGTGCGCAGGGC
>CAZXCO010001011.1:0-1749 GCA_964639095.1 uncultured Solibacteraceae bacterium | reverse complement strand
TCCGTTGCGGCCATACCGGCTTCATGAAGGGCATAAAGGGATTCACCGGTCGAATAGGCGTCCGGCGGGTAGCCCGGCAGTTCCGGCCATGCGCCCGAGGGACCGCGCAAGGCGAGAAGATCGCGCCGGGCGGCGTCGACTTCGCGCCGCGTCGCCCCGGCCCACACCAGTCCGAGCAGCCGGAATGCCGCGTCCTCTGTGGATGCAGGGCGCTCGCGCAGCATCCACTGGCGTGCGCGCAGAATGCAGGCATCGCGTTCCGCCGCCCGCTCGGCGGGCATATACAAACGGATGGCGCGCACGGCGGTAGCAGTGGCGGTGAACAGGCTGCTGGAGTGCGGCGGGCGAAAATCGGATGTCACCCAGTGGCCGTTCCGCTGCCAGTGCACGAGACGCCGGGCGTAAACGGCGGTCGTGAGGTCCGCGGGCAAACCGGCAGTATGGGCCGCCATGAGGAGATAGCTGTCGTCCGGAGTGGGGTCGTTGAGAGTGACGGCCTGTATGGCGTCGTCGAGCGCATTGGGTCCCTTGAGGGAGCGGAAAGTCCTGTTCTCCACTGCCGTCAGCACGGCCGGATCGACGGCGACGCCGCGCTCCCGGGCGAGATGAAACATCAGGATGGGCAGAATGTTGTGGTGGCAGGAGACGCAGGCGCGTTTGGAGACAAAGGTGGCGGCGGAGTGTTCCAGAGGCGGCAGCGCCCGGTCGACGGCGTGACGGACCGCAAAGCGGGCCGGGGCCGCCGGCGGCCCCGCGACGAGCACGGGCGCGGCGCACGCGAGCAGGAGGAAGATACGCATGCCAGTATCTAACTTTACTCTTTCCGCGCGTTTTTCGCGCACATTCGCATCTGTAACTTCAGTCCGGATTGATCCGCCTAAACCGGTGTGTTATCAATGGTTAAACGGCTGGATGCATCCCCGCTGGTGCTGACGGTTCCTGACGGTAACAATTTTGACGGCACATGCCTTCCCCAGCACAGAAAGGAATTCCTGTGGAGTCCGGCAACCGGAAATTGATTCGCCCCTCATTCAACGAGTTTAAAGAAAAAGGCGACCCGCCTCGCAAACCGGCTCCCGCGCAGAAGCGCCAGGTCCCTCCCGATCAGACGAACGCGGAAAATTTCTATTACGTCAAGCAAATGCAGTCGAAGACGCCGATGGTGATCACGCTGAAAGACGGCGAGGTCCTCAGGGGCGTGATCGAGTGGTACGACCGGTCGTGTCTGAAGTTGAATCGCGAAGGCGACCCGAATCTCCTCCTGTACAAGAGCAACATCAAATACATGCACAAGGACGAGGAGGGTTAGGCCGCGTCAGGCGCGCAGCGACTGGCTGCGGCGCTGAGACAGCCGGTATTCGCGGCGCGCGCCCGCTTCCTCGTAGCGGCGCTTCTCATCTTCGGTTTCCGGAATCACCGGCGGCACCGGCACGCCCCTGCCGCCGGCGTCGATTGCGACAAATGTCAGGTAAGCGGACGAGACGTGCTTTTGTCCGCCCTGAATCAGGTCTTCCACCCATACTTTGACGCCCACTTCCATCGATGTACGGAAAGCGCGGTTCACGCTGGAGCGGAGCCGCACCCATTGGCCGATTTTCACCGGGTGAATGAAGTCCATGTGATCGACGGACGCCGTGACCACAACATTGCGGCAGTGCTTCATCGCCGCAATAGCCCCCGCCAGATCCACCAGATGCATGATCTTTCCGCCGAGGAGGTTGCCGAGCCCGTTGGCATCGTTGGGCAGGG
>CAZXCO010001010.1:0-2190 GCA_964639095.1 uncultured Solibacteraceae bacterium | reverse complement strand
CGACGATTTTCAGCGGACTGCTGAACCCGCTGACAATCCGGATCGCCGCGGCGGGCACTTCCAGGAGCGTCGCGAGGAACCGTCGGATCGCCTGATTCGCCTTCCCGTCCACCGGCGGCGCCGCGACATGCAGCTTCCAGGCCTCGCCCTGCCGCCCGGCGAATTCGGTTCGGCGCGCGCCTGCCCGAATCTTAAGCGTGAGTCGTGCTTTCATTGCGCAACGGTTCCGCCGCCGCGGTCCTTCGCCATTCGATGCGCGCGCGAAGATCGGTAACGCCCGCGGCCTGCCGCCGCGCAAGGACTTCGAAGGAAAGCACGTCGTCCAGCCAGTCGTGACTGGAGCCGTCAGCGTGCTGGGTCGCAACCGTGACGGTATAGTGCTGTGGGGTGAGCCAGCACTCAAACTGGAACTCGATGTCCAGTTCCTCGTTTGGTTCGAAAGCGCCCAGATCGATCTGCTCGATCCGGGTGTTCGTTCCATAGACTTCCATTCCGATTCGATTGCGAATCAGAATGCCCACCATCGGATCGACGCGGCGTTCCCGGAACACCGTCCGGATCCGAATGGTGACCCGTTCGCCGCTGGAGACAACGCCGCACTGCCGTCCCGTTTCGTCAAGCAGTATGACGTCGAGGATTTCGCTCGAGCCGTCCCCGTGCCGGTTGCTTGCCGTCGGATGAACCGGCCTTTCGCTCTGCTGAAACGCCTTCTGCCGCTCCAGCACCACGCCAATGTATTTGTCGATCACATGCTTGGGCTCGCCCTCGGCCTCGATGCGCCCGTTCAGAAGAAAAATCGCCCGGTTCGAAAGCTGTTTCACCAGCCCGAGGTCGTGCGAAACAAAGAGCACGGTGGTCTTCTTCTCGCGGAGATCTTCGAACTTGCGGATGCAGCGGTTCGCGAATACGGCGTCCCCCACGGCCAGAGCTTCGTCGACGATCAGAATATCCGGATTGACGTGTATGGCGGTTGCGAATGCCAGCCGCACATACATACCGCTCGAATATTCTTTCACCGGCCTGTGAATGAAATCCCCGATCTCAGCGAAGGCTTCGATCAGGGGCAGATTCCGTTCCATCTCGGCGCGGCTGATTCCGAGAATCTCGCCGTTGATGAATACGTTTTCGCGGCCGGAAAAGTCCGGATTGAAACCCGCCCCCAGTTCCAGAAGGGCCGCGACGCGGCCGCGCGTTACGACCCGGCCAGTCGTGGGTTGCAGGATTCCGCTGATCACCTGAAGTAAAGTGCTCTTGCCGCAGCCGTTGGGTCCCACGAGACTCACGACCTCGCCGCGCTCCACTTCGAAGGAAATATCGCGCAAAGCCCAGAAATCGGTATGCAACGGCGTCCGGCGCAGCGGGTTCAGTTCGCGGATCCGGTCGAACGGCGTCCTGTAAAGCCGGTAGAGCTTCGAGACGTTTTGAACAAGGAGCAAACAACCAGTTTAGCGGCCTATTATTAAGACGATGCGCCTCCCATACGCCGGCATTCCACTGTCTCTCGCACTGGCCGCGCTCGCTCTGCATGCTGCACCGCCAACCCCGGTGTACGGCTATCGCATTGTCCATGCTTATCCGCACGATCCCACCGCTTTCACTCAGGGCCTCGAATATCGCGAAGGCTACCTTTATGAAGGTACCGGTCTGAAAGGCCAGTCGACTCTGCGCAAAGTCGATCTGGAATCGGGCAAAGTCATGCAGGAGATTCATCTCGACTCGCGCTATTTCGGCGAAGGCATTACGCTGATTCATCAGCAACTCGTCGAACTAACATGGCAGTCGCAGCGCGGATTCGTTTACGACGCGGGCACCTTTCATCTGATCCGGAGCTTTGACTACCCCGGAGAAGGCTGGGGACTCACCAACGACGGCCGGCAGATTTACATGAGCGACGGCACCTCGCAGATTCGATGCTGGGATCCCGCCACCTTGATGGAAACACGCCGGTTCACGGTTCACGACGGACCGATGGAAATTCGCATGCTGAATGAGCTGGAATATGTCCGCGGCGAGATCTATGCGAACGTATGGACAACCGACCGGATCGCGCGCATCGATCCGGCCGATGGCCATGTTTCCGGATGGATCGATCTGACGGGATTGTTGAGCTCCGGTGAACGCGAGAGCGGCGCGGACGTTCTCAACGGAATCGCATATGACGCGCGCGGGGACCGCCTCTTCGTGACGGGA
>CAZXCO010001009.1:0-6026 GCA_964639095.1 uncultured Solibacteraceae bacterium | reverse complement strand
TGCGGTCGCCGGTGACCTTTCCGTAGTTGCGGCCGGTCGCGCCGAAGCACTTGTCGAACTTCTGCAGCAGATCCGTCAGCTTGAAGGTGCTGGGCGCCTGCATCGGATTGTAATTACGAAGCAGCGCCAGCGCCACGCCGATAACGGAGAGCTTCTTTCCTCGCGCGGCGTCATTAACGCTGGCAACGTCCTTCGCCAGTTGCTCTGCATTGAGGAAGGCTGTCACCGGACGGAACTCTTTGGTCTCTTTGTCGATCATGACGGCCATGCCGATTCCGCAGTTCGGATGGCAACCGCAGCTCAACTGGCCCCAGTCCGCCGTCGGCCCGTGGACCAGATCGGCCCAGTCGGAGAACGTGCTCATGAACGAGATCGGGAACCAGTCGCGGGCCGGAACTCCCATGCCGACCTGATTCTTCACATCATGGGCAAGGTGTGACAGCGTATACCGCTGAGCTTTCCGGCGTTCGTCGGTCACCTCTTCATCGCGGCCGGTGAACGAAACAGGCTGGAACGAGAGGAAGGAGATCTTCTTGGGGTTGTCCAGCGCGAACTGAATCACCGCGCCGACCTGCTCATTGTTCACGCCATTGACGATCGTGATGACCGGAACAATATCGACGCCGTTCGAGTGAAGGTTTTCGATCGCCCGCAGCTTCACGTCGAACAGGTTGCCCACCGCGCGGTGCGAATTGGCCGCATTGCCGATGCCATCGAACTGCAGGTAGGCATACCGCAGACCTGCTTCCGCGGCCTTGCGGCAGAATTCCGGACTCTTCGCGAATTCAATGCCGTTCGTGGCCGCCTGCACGCTGTTATAGCCAACCTTGCGGGCATATTTCACGGCATCGAGGAAGTAAGGCGAGAGCGTGGGCTCTCCGCCCGAGAACTGTACCGACATCTGGCGCCGGGGCTTGATCGAGATGGCGTTGTCGAGCAGCGTCTGGATGTCGTGCCACGTCAGCTCATGCACGAAGCCAACCTGATTGGCGTCCATGAAGCACGGATCGCACATCATGTTGCAGCGGTTCGTCAGGTCGATCGTGAGAACCGAGCCGCGCCCGTGAGTGACCGTGCTCGACCCGTGGTTGTGAAGACCCTTGTCGTTGTGGGCCCGGATGTCGCGGCCCGGGAATACCTTTTCGAGGTGGTTGAAGAACTCGGTGTCGATCGCCATCACATCCTCGAAGTGGCCGTGGATCGGGCAATCCTTCACCATCAGGATCTGGCCGTCGCGCTCGATAATCTGCGCCTTGATTTCGCCGGCCTTTTCGTTGCGAAGGATATCGACGGGGAGTTCACCGTTCACGATCTTGGTGCGGATTTCCGGCACGCATTTGGGGCAAAGGGAATCCGTCGTGCGGGGCCAGCCAAGTACCGGCTTCTGCTTCTCCCAGGATTTGAGGAGGGGCTTGTCAGACCACTTGGGGGTGAAGGACGGGTTCGGCTTGATGGAATTGAAAGTGTTGAATACCCGCCACGCGGCGCCCGCCGCAACCGTTACCGCTTTTTCTGCGTACTTGATCGGTTTGTGCATCTCTGAAGTCTCTCCTGATTCCCACAAAATGCGGATCTTAGCTTGTCTGGCTCAGGGTAGTACGATCGACCGTTAGAGGACGATTTCAAATCATTGAACTGCGCCGGATTCAGGTCGGATGGGGCGAATGGCGATCGAATGGATTCGAGCAGGCCGCCGGAGGGGGTGAAAAAATCGATAACCAGTCGTATCATCCGTCACTTAGCGGGAGAGTGCGGCTTTGATCTGGCGGGGGTGACGGCGCCTTTCCCGGCACCCGATTTCGACCGGTTCCGGCACTGGGCCGACCGCGGACTGGCGGGCGAGATGCGTTACCTCACCGACCATCGGGCAGAGATTCGCAGCGATCCCGCGCATTTGTTGCCCAGGGTTCGATCGATCATCTGCACGGGGCTGGTCTATAACGGCCCTGAGCCGCTCTCGACCGAATTCTCCGATCCCGAGAGGGCCTGGATTTCCCGATATGCCTGGGGTGACGATTACCACGCGCTGCTTCGCAACAAACTTGAAGACTTGCAGGCCAGATTGTTGGAAATAGAGCAATTCCACTCCCGAATCTGTGTTGACACGGCGCCTCTCCTGGAACGCTCATACGCCCGTCGTGCCGGGCTGGGCTGGATCGGTAAAAATACCTGTCTGATCAACCAGAAGATCGGCTCCTGGTTCTTTCTGGGGGAACTCCTGACGACGCTCGCCATTGAACCGGATGCCGCCGATTCTCCTCCGCCCGACCGCTGCGGCAGTTGTACCCGCTGTATCGACGCCTGCCCGACGGCCGCTATCGTGCCTTCACCGGACGGCCGTTTCGAACTCGATGCGCGGCTCTGCATTTCCTATTTCACGATCGAACTGCGCTCGGCGATTCCGGAGCCGCGGAGACCTTCCATGGGGGCCCACGTATTCGGGTGCGACATTTGTCAGGATGTCTGCCCCTGGAATCGCCGGGCAGCCGAAACAACGGAGCCCGGATTCCGGCCGAAGGAATTCGCTCCGGCGCTCGAGCGTATGGCCGGCATCACCGAAACAGAGTTCCGGAAGATGTTCAGGGATAGTCCTGTAAGTCGCGCAAAATACAGCGGGTTTCTGCGTAACATCGCGGTGGCGATGGGGAATGCGGGCCTTGAGAAATTTCGCGAGCCGCTCCGGAAGCTGGCGGTCTCGGGCGACTCCCTGGTTGCGGAGCATGCCCGGTGGGCGCTCGACCGGCTTACCCGCGGGGCGGAGGGCTGAGCACCGCCAGGACAACCAGCCGTTCCGGACCCGTATTGTGGATCGAATGAAGCACACCGGCGGGCGCGAACGCGGCGTCGCCGGCCGAAAGCACCTCCGTCGCGTCGCCCACCCGCACGGTGCCGGTGCCCTCGACCACCACGTACAGCTTGTCCTGACCGGCATGGGCATGGGCGGCATGTTCCTGTCCGGGCTCGAAGGCGTTCAGGCCGGCGAAAAGGAACTCACCCGCGGCAAGAGTACTTTTGCCCATCTTTTCAGGTGAAAACGCGGCGAGCCCCGCTATCTTCTTCAGAAACATATTCGCCACTTTAACAGCCTGCAGGAATTACGGTTTCAGCATCTCCTCCAGGTAATTTTTCAGAAGAGCAAATGAAGGCGCCCCGGGGACCTTCTGACGTTTCCCTTTTGAGAAGAAAATGATCGTGGGCGTCTGGTTGATCTGTTCCCGCCCGACGATGGCGAGGTCGCTGGCGACGGTGGCGTCCAGGCCCGGATCGTTCTTGACCAGCCCGCGCACTTTCTGCATGATTCCGGGCGGCAGCACCGAAGTCACGGCGGCATCGACATTACCGGTTGCCGCCCACTCCGCCTGGTCCGAGAACAGACGATTCACGACCTCGTCGTAATGTCCCAGTTCGCCCGCCGCATTGGCGTATCGCGCGGCCAGTTTCGCGAAGGGATGCTGCGGCAGCGGAAAATCGCGGTGAATCACGCGCACTTTACCAGTCTTCACATACGCGGCGTCGAACTGCGGGAAGACGTTCGTATAGAATGCGGCACACGCCGGACATTCGTAGTCCGAGTAGATTTCGACCACCACCGGCGCCGTCCGCGCCCCCGATTCCTTGTAACCGGCCGCAGGTCTCAAAGCCGCCGCGGGCGCAAGAGAAACCGGCCCCGCCACGCTGCCACGACATCCGATTCCGGTCAATGCGCAGCGGGCCGGCGCGGGCAATGCGAACATTACGGCAGCGCACGTGGATGCCATTGCAACCGACCAGATTCCGCCCCGCTGCCACACCCGGCGCCGCTTCTCCCTCCGATAGATGTCCGCGAGCGCCGCGGCGGCATTCGGACGCCAGCGGCTTTCTCCATCGAGGGCGCGCAGGCGCTCTCCGACCCACCGTTCATCGTTCATAGTCCGGTTCTCCATATTTGTTCACGTACTCCTTTCGGAAGGCTTGTTGAGCGCGGCTGATCAGCGTGCCCACGGAGGCTGGATTCAGACCAAGGACCGCTGCCACCTCGGCGTAGCTCAGATCCTGATTTCGGAGCAGGAGTAAGCCCGCCTGCCTTGTGTCCAGCGAAGCAAGCACCAGACGCACCCGGTCCCGCTCCTCGGTCGCGGCATGAGCCTGCTCGGGCGTCTGATCCGGCTGTCTCATTGCGTGCCGGTTTTCACGGCGAATGCGCCGCGCTTCTTTCTTCAGATCGTCGAGCGCCATGCGGATCGCTGTGCGATAGAGCCATCCGCCTGCATGGGCGCCCTGCCCCGTTCCGGAGCGCCGCCAGAACTTCCAGAATGTCTCGACCGCAATTTCCTCGGCCCGGGCCGGGTCGCGAACCACGCGGGCAATCGCCCGGGCGATGCCGTCGTAGTGAGCGTGAAAGACACTCTCGAAATCCGGTGCATCGCCTGTGGCGACCTGCGTGATCATCTGGTTCGGGATCGTCTGGTCCGGCGTGTTCACGTCATATTAACGACGCTCGGGATGGCGTTGTGACAGCAGGCTGTCGAAGAAACCGGCGGGCGCCGGTTATCCGTCGATCAGCTATAACAGGGAGTGATTCGCGTTCGCGGCGGCCACGCCGGGGCGACCTATGCTGAACTGGCTCCTCCTCTTTGTTCCCGTCGCGATTGCACTTGAGTTCCTGCGGCCGAACTCCCACTCGCTGATATTCGTCACTTCCTGCCTCGCGGTTGTGCCTCTGGCAGGCTGGCTCGGCCGCGCCACGGAACAATTGGCGCACCACACGGGTGAAGGTATGGGCGGCCTGCTCAACGCCACGTTCGGCAATGCCGCAGAGTTGATCATCGCCATCGTCGCGCTGCGGAAGGGCCTCTATCCGGTGGTAAAGGCGTCGCTGACCGGGTCTGTGATTGGAAACATGCTGCTGGTTCTGGGGGCGGCCATTCTCGCTGGCGGCATCCGCTACAGAGAGCAGAAATTCAACGCCACGGCGGCGCGCGCGCAATCGACTCTGCTGCTCCTGGCTTCCATCGCCTTCATCATGCCCGCGGGGTTCCATTACTTTGCCGGTTCCGCCGGGCGCCTCCGCGAGGATGACCTGAGTCTGGAAATCTCGATCGTGCTGCTGCTCGCCTACGGTGCGCATCTGCTGTTCTCACTCCACACACACAAGGTGCTGTTCGAAGGCGAGGCGCTCGAACAAGCCGCGGCGACGGAAGAAATCTGGAGTCTGCGCCGTTCGCTACTAACGCTGGCGGCGGCCACGGTGGCGATCGCCTGGGTCAGTGAGATTCTGGTTGGCTCGGTCGAGCAGGCTGCCGAGACTTTCGGGATGACCTCCATTTTCATCGGCGTCATCGTGGTGGCAGTGATCGGCAACGCCGCCGAACACAGCACGGCAGTCCTGATGTCGCTGGGGAACCGCATGGAACTCTCCATGGGGATCGCCATTGGCAGCAGCCTGCAGATCGCGCTTTTCGTCGCGCCCGTGCTGGTGATTGTGAGTCATTTCATCGGGCCCATGCCGATGGATCTCGTGTTCACCCGCGCCGAAGTGCTCGCCGTTTTCGTGTCGGTGCTGATCACGAGCCAGATTGCTTCCGATGGGGAATCGAACTGGCTGGAGGGAGTCCTGCTGCTCGCGGTCTATCTCATTCTGGCGATGGTGTTCTATTTCCTGCCGGATGTTGTCACCGCGCCATCGGGCGCTTGAGACCGAAATCCGGCTGGAAACTCAGGGCTTCTTATCGTCGAACCTGACGGCGCCGTTGCGGTAGTCGATGGTCACGATCAGATTTCCCAGCACGGGCATGCCGAGAATGCCGCCGATACCGGTTCCCATATCGTCGCCCATTTTCTCGAGGCTGATCGACAGCAGGTCGGGATTGTCCTGGCGAAATCCGGCGAAGACGAGTGAGATGCGGTCGGCTCGCGAAGTTTTGTCGACCGCGCCCTGAATGCCTTTGACCACCGTTCGCGGATCGCCCTCACGCCGGTGAAATCCTTTGCGATGTCCGTGTCAATGAGGTTGGAACTCGCCCCCGAGTCGATCAGAAAGAGCACCG
>CAZXCO010001008.1:0-2245 GCA_964639095.1 uncultured Solibacteraceae bacterium | reverse complement strand
GGTTCCTCCGGAAAGCGATTCGGACACATGGATGGGCGTTCCGTTCTCCGACGCGGATGCGATCCGCATGGCGGAAGAATGCGGCTTCGAACTGCGCTACCGGTATGGAACCGGCACGCAGTATTTCTGGCTCTGGTACTTCAAGCGCTGAAACAGAGACGATTCCCGCGCGAAACGAGCGCCTCCGGCCCCAACTCCGTGGCGCGTTTCGATATGTTAGAGAAGGTGGACTTCAGGCATTCCGACTACGGACCAGACATCGCGCGTATTCTCGCCGGCGCCGGCGAAGGCAAACGCCCCATGCCTCTCGTGAAGAGCGGCGCTTCGACCGGGACCTGTGAATCGGTCCGCGCCCTTCCAGCGGCGGATGGCTCGGTTCGCAGCGGGTTGTACCTTTATCTCGGCTGCTGGGACGACGCCCATTCCGCCGCCGACAGCGTCGATGCTCCGAACGGATATTTCTGGCACGCCATCGTTCATCGCCAGGAACCCGATCCGGGCAACTCCGGCTACTGGTTCCGCAGAACCGGGCGCCATCCGGTTTTCCCACGGCTCGCGGCGGAGGCGGAAAGCGCCGGCTACCGCGCCGCATCCGCGTGGGACCCGTTCGCCTTCATCGATTTCTGTGAGGAGGCCCGGCGGCGGCCTGGCTCGACCGAGGAAAAGCTGGCCATTCAGGTTCAGCTCCTCGAGTGGCAGATTCTCTTCGATCACTGCGCCCGGAGTCAAACCTTTTGAAGAAGACTCTGGCCGCGGTGCTCGTGCTTGCCGCAATGGTCGCCGGATGGTTCTTCCTGCGGCGGCCCAGCGTTCCCCGCGTGACGTTCACAAAAGCCGTTCGCGAGACGATCTCGAACGTCCTCTCGACCAACGGCAAGGTCGAGCCGGAAGAATACATGGTGGTCCGCGTCGAGTCTGCCGGTCTGGTGAAGCGCATGCTGGTGCATGCCGGTGACACCGTTCGCAAAGATCAGGTGCTGGCCGAGATCAACGAGCCGGGCCTGCAGCAGGAGCTGGACGTCGCCAATGCCCGCGAAGCCCAGGCGCGCGCCGATCTCCAGACGCTTCAGGCCGGAGGTAAAACCGCCGATACGGCCGAGATCGACGGCTCTCTCAATCGTCTCCGCGCCGATCGCGACGCCGCGCAGCGCAATCTGGATGCCCTCCAGCGGCTCCTCACGAAACAGGCGGCGACTCCGTTCGAGGTGCAGCAGGCGCAGCAGAATGTCAAGAGCCTCGACGTTCAGATTCAGTCCCGCGAGCGGCGCACGGAGGCGCTCGTCGGGAAGAATGATCTGAGCAGCGCCCAGGCGCGATTGAGCGAGGCCGAAGCCAACGTGCGGCTGGCGCGCGACCGCATCGGGCTCGACACCATCCGCGCTCCCCTGGCGGGTACGGTTTACGACCTGTCAGCCCGCGTCGGTTCCTTTCTGAATGTCGGCGATGCCATTGCGAGCATCGGCAAGCTCGACCCCGTACGGGTGCGAGTCTATGTGGATGAGCCGGAACTCGGCCGCGTGGCAGCGGGGCAAAGCGTGCGCATCACCTGGGACGCTCTGCCGGGCAGGGACTGGACCGGAGTGGTGGAGAAGCGCCCGACTGAAGTCATCCCGCTCGGCTCCCGCCAGGTCGGGGAGGTGCTCTGCACCATCGGCAATCCCATGCACGAACTTGTTCCCGGCACCAACGTCAATGCCTTTATCCTGACGCAGGTCGTGGAGCACGCCCTCACCATTCCGAAGGCTTCGATCCGGCGCGATGGCACGATCGGCGTCTTCGTGCTCCAGAGCGACAGCACCATCAAATGGACGCCCGTAGCCAGCGGCGCTTCCGACGCGCTGCGCGTCGAGGTGGTAAAAGGACTTTCCGACGGTGACGCGGTCGCCGGCATCTCGGACACGCCGCTCAAGGATGGCGAGAAGGTCAACCCCGTTTTTCAGCAATAGCCCGGCACTGGCTGCTGTACTCTGAAGAGGAACGAATCGACCAGGCGAATCGATCAAACGAATCGATCAAACGACGAGGAAATCGAAAATGAGGTCTGCTGTACTGTTCGCAGCCGTGCTGGCTTTTTCCGCTTTCTCGAGCGCCCAAAGCCCTCCCGCTCAGACGTCGGTCACCATCGCAGGGAAAACCCTCAGTATTCATTATTCGGCCCCGTCCGTGCGCGGCCGGAAAATTTTCGGGCCCGGCGGTCTTCTCTCTCAGGACCCGACTTATCCGGCGTGGCGCGCTGGTGCGAACT
>CAZXCO010001007.1:0-5891 GCA_964639095.1 uncultured Solibacteraceae bacterium | reverse complement strand
TGCCGGTTCCGCGCCCACAGACTGGCGGCTCAGGAAGCACCGCTGCTGCCGGAACTGCCCTATGGCGCGGAATAGCATGGGCATCGAATTCGCTGATTTTCAGAATCCGGCGCAACTGGTCCTGATCGCCGGTCCCTGCGTCATCGAGAGCGAGGAGCACGTCAACCGGATGGCCGACGCCATCGCTTCGATCGCCTCCGAGGCCGGGTTTCCGTGGGTCTTCAAGGCCTCGGACGACAAGGCCAACCGGACCAGCCTTAAGGGTTATCGCGGCCCCGGGATCAAAGAAGGATTGGAAATTCTGGCGCGCCTGCGAGAGCGCGGTTTTTCGGTTCTGACCGATATTCATGAGCCCGCCCAGGCCGGCCCGGCGGCTGAAGCCGTGGATATTCTCCAAATCCCGGCTTTCCTCTGCCGCCAGACGGATCTGCTGCTGGAGGCGGGGTATACCGGCCGGATCGTCAACGTCAAAAAGGGCCAGTTTGTCGCGCCGCACGATATCCATCACGCGGCCGACAAGGTCGCTTCGACCGGCAACAGCAAGGTTGTGCTGACCGAGCGCGGTTCATCGTTCGGCTACAACAATCTGGTGGTGGACATGCGCGGTTTGCGGGTCATGGCGGAAGCGGGCTGGCCCGTGGTCTTCGATGCGACGCACAGCGTTCAACTGCCGAGCGGCGCGGGAGGCGTTTCGGGCGGCCAGCCGCGGTTCATCGAGCCGCTGGCGTCGGCTGCCGTCGCGACCGGTATTTCAGGAATTTTTGTGGAGGTCCATGACCAGCCGGAGAAGGCGCTCTCGGACGGCGCAAACGCCTTGCGGCTCAATCTGTTGCCGAAGCTCCTGCGCAGGCTGCGGCTGATCCACGAAGCCCGTTGCCAGGCGGATTCGATTTGAACGAACCGGCGGGCCGGAACGTCATAAACTAAGAGCAGCATGTTGCAGGTCCGAAAACATACTTCCTTCCGGCGTCAATCCGGCTTTTCACTCATCGAGCTTCTGATCGTTATCGCGATTATTCTGATTATTCTCGCGGTCGCCCTTCCGAAGCTGACGAGCGCCCGACGCTATGCGCAGGAGATGGCCGCGGTGAAAGCCATTAACACCATTCACACGGCAGAAACGCAGTATTATTCGCAATATCAGCAGTATGCGACCTCGCTTCCGCAGCTTGGGCCGCCGGCGAGCGGTTCCCCGGGGCCGAGCGGCGCGGACCTGATCGATCGCGACCTGGCAAGCGGCGAGAAGGGCGGCTTCAAGTTCGTCCTGCAGCAGACCCAGACCGGCTACGCGCTTGAGGTTACCCCCGTCGCCTTCGGCACCAGCGGCACGCATACATATTTCTCGGACCAGAGCATGAGCATCCACCAGCACAGCGGGCAGGAGCCCGCGACTGCCGCCGATCCCCTGCTCGGCGAGACCCAGCAACAGCAGCAACAGCAATCGACGCCGAAATAAGACATGCGGGATGTTCCGCGTCCGATGAACATGGAGCAGCTTGTGCGCTGCCTCGAAAGACGCTTCGGACCGGTTACGCTTATCCCGGCGGAAGGTCTGACAAAACTAAAAGTCGGCGATCTGGCTCTGAACTTTCTCGAAGCCGAGCGGCTTTGCCTCGGCGAAATCACACTGGATTCCCTGCGCGGGCAAACGCAGCGATAGCGGGCTTCTTACGATCGTGTCAGGCTGGCTTTTGCCAGCCGGAGGGCGTTGCGCATCATCTTCATGCCGTTTTCGTGTGCTGCCGTCAGAATCGACTCCGGGTGGAACTGGACGGCTTCGATCGGCAACTCACGATGCCTGACCCCCATGATGATGCCATCGGTCGATTCGGCCGTTATCTCCAGAACTCCCGGCAGACGTTCGGGAACCGCGTAGAGGGAATGATAGCGGCCCACTTCGATTTCCTCGGGGAGGCCTTCGAAGACGCCCTTGCCCCGATGCCGGATCGTCGACGGCTTGCCGTGCATGGGATAGGGCAACACGCCCAACTCGCCGCCGAAAGCCTCCACAATACCCTGCAGCCCCAGACAGACGCCGAAAACCGGTGTGCCGGCCTCGGCGGCATGCTTCACCAGCGCGGGTACCCCGAAGTCTTCCGGTCGGCCCGGCCCGGGTGAAATGAGAATCATGTCCGGCCTGACGGCGTCGAGAACTTCGAATGGCGTTCCCGCCCGGTAGGTGACGACCTCAGCGCCCGCCTGCCGCGCATAGTTGGCGAGCGTATGAATGAAGCAGTCATCGTTGTCGATGAGCAGCAGTTTCATCCGCAGGGATTCTTGTTCCTCCTGAGGAACCTCCTGCGGGCGGGCCTGTGAACCGAGCAGCCGGAAAAATCCAGTCGCCTTCAGGCGCGTTTCGAGCTCTTCCGAGGCCGGATCGGAATCGTAAAGCAGCGTCGCACCGGCCGGATAGGTGGCATAGCCGTCGCGCAGGTATGTGGTCCGGATCAGAATACCGGTGTTGATGTCGCCGTTGAGAGAAAGAAGACCGACTGCCCCGCCGTACCAGCCGCGCGCGTTCTTTTCCAGGCTCTCGATCGCAATCGCCGCTGCCTTCTTGGGGGCTCCGATCAGAGTGACGGCCCACATGTGGCTCAGGAACGCATCGAGCGAATCAAAGCCTTCCTGGAGAAATCCTTCCACGTGATCCACGGTATGGAACAACCCGGCGTAGGCTTCGATCAGGCGCCGGCCGATCACCTTGACTGTTCCGGGCTCGCAGACGCGGCTCTTGTCGTTGCGATCCACATCCGTACACATGGTGAGCTCAGACTCTTCTTTGGTCGAGCTGAGAAGAGCGCGAATATTCTTTTCGTCCTGAATCGGATCGTTGGTGCGGCGGACGGTGCCCGCAATGGGGCATGTTTCGACGCGCTCCCCTTCCACCCGCACAAACATTTCCGGCGAAGCGCCGACCAGTTGCTCATCGCCGAACTGAATGAGAAACTCGTACGGACTCGGATTGGCGCGCTGCATCAGCGTGAACAGCTCGGAGGCCTTGCCTGCGTAGGGCGTGCGGAACGTCTGCGCCAGCACCACCTCGTAGTAATCGCCGCGGCGCATCCCTTCGCGCACGACCTCGACGTTGGCCATGTATTCCTCCGGCGTGTGGTCGGAGGTGATGGGGGCGGGCTCGCGGACGGGAGCGGGTGGAATCCGTTCTCCCGTGCGGGCAAGCCCGCTGGTCGAGATTCCGTTCTGCTCGAATTCGTAACTGAACCGCTGGATCTGCTCCCGTTTGCGGTCCATGTAGATGATGTCCTCGCAAAGGAAAAGCTGCAGATCTTTACTGCTTGTGCGCGGAAGGCGAAGAGGAATCGGTTCGAACTGGAACAGCAGGTCGTACCCGAAGGCTCCGGCGAAGGCGAGCTTGTCGTCGTGTTCGTTGCGGAACTCGCGGGTGAGTGTGCGCAGAATCGAAAAGACCGAGGGCTGGCGGCTGCGCTCTTCCTCGGCAAACAGGCCGGTCATGGGCTTCAGGCGGCCGTGGAGAACGCCGTTTTCCTGGCGGAAATTGTCCCAGTGGGGGTGATCGCCAAGCACCGTGGCCAGCATCCGGTTGATCGCGACGCCGCGTTCGTTCAGCGGCCGGAACGTCACTTCGCGCTGGAAGCCAACGAGTTCCAGGGGGGGCCGCACCGAAACGATATCCCAGCGCGAATAGCGTCCAGGGTACTCGTAACCGGATGAGAGATAAATCCCGCGGTATTCGTCCAGTTCGCGCAGAAACCGCCCGAAGCCCCTCCGGTAGGGGAGCTTCGATTCGGTGCGCGTTACGTTGATGCCGTGGGGTGTTTGATAACGAACTTCGCGCATGATGCCAGAGCTTAAGTATCAGTATCCCATTCAGGAAGGGATCGTTACGCGCCGCGCGGCGAACGTGATATCCTGCCCGCTGAAGGAGCCGCTACTCCAATGGAAAGAAAGAAAGCGTCCGATTTTCCGCAGGAACTATTGAACCTGTTCGATCACTACGTTCACGGTGAAATCGATCGCCGTGCATTTCTGGATGGTGCGAAAAATTTCGCCAGTCTCGGCACGGCTACTGCAATCTGGGAAAGCCTGCGGCCAAACTATGCATGGGCCGAGCAGGTTCCGAAGAACGACAGCCGGATCCGGACGGAAACGGTGACCGTCGACTCGCCCAAGGGGAACGGGAGTATCAAGGGCTACTTCGCGCGACCAGCCAACGCCGGCGGGAAGCTTCCCGGCGTGCTCGTGATTCACGAGAACCGCGGCCTCAATCCATACATCGAGGACGTGGCCCGGCGGCTCGCAGTCGCGAATTTTCTCGCATTCGCGCCCGACGGTCTCACGAGCGTCGGCGGCTATCCGGCGAGCGATGACGCGAAGACCTCCGAAGAGAAGGCTGCAGCGCTCTTCGGAAAAGTCGACAAGCCGAAAATGAACGAGGATTTCATCGCTTCGGCCCACTGGCTCAAGAACAGGTCCGACTGTACCGGTAAAATCGGCGCGGTCGGCTTCTGTTTCGGCGGAGGTGTCGTGAATACTCTCGCGGTACGCCTCGGTTCCGATCTTTCGGCCGCGGTGCCCTTTTATGGCGCGCAGCCTCCGGCGGCCGATGCGGCCAAAATCAAGGCGCCGATGCTGCTCCATTACGCGGCCCTCGATACGCGCATCACGGGGAACTGGCCCGCGTGGGAGGCAGCCCTCAAGGCGAATCACGTCACCTACGAAGGTTTCGTGTATGAAGGCGCCAACCACGGCTTCCACAACGACACGACGCCGCGCTACGACGAAGCCGCCGCAAAGCTGGCCTGGCAGCGCACGATCGACTTCTTCAACAAGCATCTGAGGACGTAGCCCGCGACGGCCTACTTCCGTTTGACGTAAATAATGACCGGCCGTCCAGCGGCGCCGCCTCCGCTCGCCACGCTGTTTTGAATCGCGACCACCTGGGTCGGATTCGTCGGTGTGGTGATCACGGTGTCGGGGATCAGCACGTTGAGCTGCCACACGCCGACGAGCGTGGGGGCCAGCCCGGCGTACTGGATGTTTTCATCCGGCACGGGACCGGTTCCCATGATGAGGGTCGGTTTCTCCGCGGTCTGCAGCTTTGTATTCGAGACATTGCCGTCGGGCGGGGCGCCGTCGATGAAGCCCTGGCCGGTGCCGAACAGGGTGATGACCGTTCCCTGAGCAGCGGGATTCGTCTGGCTGTTGACGGTGTTGTCCTGATTGAGCGCGGCTGCGGCGCCGATGCCGTTTCCGGCCTGAGTAAACAAGCCGGGCAGCGCGGGGGTCATGGCTACGGTTGTATCGCCGAGGATTCGGCCAGTCGCCAAGTCCATCGCCTGCACGTCGGCCGTGCCGCTCTGCGGCGCTCCCATGGGGACCTGGAAATTGATCTGATCGGGGCCGGCGTAGAAGAGCGGAACAGGCGATCCGTTGAACAATACCTGAATTCCGTTGAGTTGCGTCGGCAGGGGAAGCGAGGATGCGCTGGCGGACTGGCCGCCGAACTGGCCTGGGTTGCCCTGGGTGAACATGGCAGCGATCATCCCCGGGGCCAGCACATTCGCGTTCAGAAAATTGGCGGCGTTGATCGGCGCGAGGCCCGGATAGTAGATGCCGACGCGGTGGACAGCGTCCGCGGTGAAGAGATCGCCCCAGGCATCTTCCGCGACTGCGATCGGAGAGCCTGGATCCGTGATCGTCGCATTCGACGCCCCGCCGCTTGCGGCAAGCTGGCGGAACGGCGGATAACGCACGGCCCTTCCATTACCGGCATCGCCCACCCAGATATCGCCGGTCTCGATGCTGACAGACATGCCGCTCGGCCGGCTTAGACCTCTCAGGATCTGCGCCGCGGCCTGGCCAGGGCTTCCGGTGGGTGCGTGGTCGAAGATCAGGACCCTCCCGTTCCCGCT
>CAZXCO010001006.1:0-1947 GCA_964639095.1 uncultured Solibacteraceae bacterium | reverse complement strand
ACCGGCAGGGCCAGACGGAGGCCCGTGGAGAACATCGAGGATCCCGCGGCAATCAGCGATTGAGCGGCTGCGCGTGACATCAGAAATGTTCCAGCGGGAACCGTTTCGAGGCTGCGCGCGAAAATCCGGAGCACTTCGCGGTCCAGCCCCATGGCGAAGAAGAGAAGGGCGGCCGCGGTCTGGGCGAAGACCTCCAGCACGGTCGAATCGGCCTGAGTTGAGGGGTCGACGGTCGAAGCAAACGAATAACCGGCCTGAAGACTGATGGCCTGCGCGCCCACGATGAAGGCTTCGATGGTGAACGCAACGGCAAGACCGATGCCCACTCCAAGCGCCGCCTCTCCGGCGATCCAGGACACGAGCGCCCCGATCGTCGCGGATTCGGCGGGATGCGGCCACACGGAATAGAGAGAAACAGTTACCGCGAGAATCAACACAATGCGGGCGGGATCCACGGCGCTTTTGAAGCCGGGAACCGGCACGAAGACGAATACGCCCGACACCCGCACCAGCGTCAGCACGAAGCCCAGAAGCGTGGAGGTCGAAAGAACCTCAGCGCCCATAGCGTCCCAGATCGCCGAGCGTCGCAACCATGTAGACGGTCATCTTCTGCAGCATCCATGGCATCGCCAGGATGAAGGCCCCAAGGAAAGCGACAAGCCGCGGAATCGCGTTGAAGGCCGAATCCTGAATCGACGTCAGAATCTGCACCAGACTGATCACGATCCCGACCACGAAGCCCACCGCGAGCATGGGCGCGCTCAGCCAGAAGGCCGTCATCAGCGCGTCGCGGACCAGTTGAACCACATATTCCGGCGTCATGCGTATAGTCCCTTCACCAGCGATCCGATTACCAGGTTCCAGCCGTCCGCCAGTACGAAAAGAAGAATCTTGAACGGGGCGGAGATCATGACCGGCGGAAGCTGCACCATTCCCACCGAGAGCGTGACCGACGCGACCACGAGGTCGATCACCAGGAAAGGAAGGAACAGCACTGCGCCAATCTGAAAACCGGCCTTCAGTTCGGAAAGAATATAGGCCGGTATCAGCACTCGTAATTCCAGATCCGATGCGCTGTGCGGCGCCGGCGAATGCGAGAGGTCGAGGAATAGTTTGACGTCCTTCTGGCGGGCGAAGCGAATCAGAAAATCCTTGAGGGGCTTGCTTCCCGCGTCAAACGCCTCCGAAGCCGTAATTTCGTTTTTCTCCAGCGGTTCCCAGCCTTTGTGGTACATTTCTGCGGCCACCGGCTGCATGACCAGCATCGTCAGGAAGAACGAGATGCCCAGCAGGACCTGATTGGAGGGAGCCGTCTGCGTCCCGAGCGCCTGCCGGAGAAAGTGCAGAACGATCGAGATGCGGAGAAACGGAGTGATCGACATGATGATCGCGGGCAGCAGCGTCAGCAGCGTCAAAAGGATGACGATCTGCATCGGGGTGCTGACCGAATCGAGCTTGCCGAGTTTGAAGACCGATGACGGCGCCGCTGCGGCCGCCATCGCGCGCGCGGGCACAACCGTACCAAGGAGGGCGAGACACGCCGCCAGTTTGAGCTTCACTGCGCCAGCATCCTTTCGCCCGCCGGCGTGCAGTCGCCGCCATCGAGCACCGTGCAGCCGCCAGGAGAAACGGCGATCAGAACGGTGCGGCCGCCCACGCGAACCAGATGCAGGGAGTGCTGCGCCGTCAGCGGCAGCCGCTCAATGGATTGAAGCTGGCGTCCGGCCGTCATCCCCGGAGCCTTGAATACAAACCGGGCCACGCCTTTGCTGCGCAGGTAATAGAGAGAGGCGCCGAGCAGCATCAGCACCCCCACTACCGCGAACAACTGGTTGAATTGTTCCATTGTTCAGGCCCCGAAACTCAGCATCCTTACAGCGGCGCGCCCGGCCGAACATCCCAGTTCGCCCGAGCCCAGCGGCGCGCGCCCGGCCGTCACAATCACGT
>CAZXCO010001005.1:0-1942 GCA_964639095.1 uncultured Solibacteraceae bacterium | reverse complement strand
CCGCCCGATTCGCGGATTACCGGCGCGCTTTCGCCGGTGATGACGGATTCATCCACGCTGGCGATGCCTTCGATGACATCGCCGTCGCCGGGGATAATGTCGCCAGGCTCGCACAGGCAGACATCGCCCTTGCGCAGGCTCGCCGTCGAGACCATCTCAATGCGGCCTTCGCCGATAATCTTCTTGCCCATGGTGTCGGTCTTCGTCTTGCGGAGGCTGTCCGCCTGCGCTTTGCCGCGGCCCTCCGCCATGGCCTCCGCGAAGTTCGCGAACAATACGGTGAACCATAACCATGCCGCGATCTGAAATTCGAACGACAGTCCCGGGCCCCTCGTGACCAGGGTGCGGAACATCAGGGCGGTTGTTAACACAGCCCCCACTTCAACGACAAACATCACCGGATTCTTCGCCAGCGTCCCGGGATTGAGCTTGACGAACGAATCGGCGATGGCGCGCCGTACGATCGGGGGATCGAATAACGGGCGCGCGCGCTTGCCGTGCGACAGACCGGTCAGAGTGGAATCCTCGAACGGTCCTTCGCTCCGGGTTTCGACGGGAGGCTCCAGTTGAATCGACATAATTCGGTTTCCTTTCAGAGCATCAGATGTTCGACGATGGGCCCCAGCGAAAGGACGGGGAAATAGGTCAATGCGCCCACGATAATCACCACGCCCACCAGCAGCCCGACGAAGAGAGGCCCGTGCGTCGGGAAGGTCCCGGCCGAAACGGGCACCTGCTTTTTGGCCGCCAGAGACCCCGCGATCGCAAGCAAAGGCAGGAGCATCATGAACCGGCCGATGAGCATGGCGAGACCGACGGTCAGGTTGTACCAGGGGGTGTTGGCGGTGATGCCCGCGAATGCGCTGCCGTTATTGCCTGTCCCGCTCGTGTAAGCGTAAAGAATTTCGGAGAGGCCGTGCGCGCCGGGATTGTTGGTGTTGGCGGCGGCCGGACCCGGCGGGTTCCAGTAGCCCTTCGCGGCGAAGGGAATCACGGAGCTGGCGCCGGCGAACAGCAGAATACTCGCAGCCAGCACCAGCATGGCGATCATCGCCATCTTGACCTCCTTCTGCTCGATCTTCTTGCCGAGGTACTCGGGCGTGCGCCCGACCATCAGGCCGGCGATGAAAACAGCCAGAATCGCGAACATGAGCATGCCGTAGAGACCCGCGCCGACGCCGCCAAAGACGACCTCGCCCAACTGCATATTGAAGAGAGGCACGAGCCCTCCCAGAGGCGTAAAGCTGTCATGCATGGAATTGACGGCGCCGCAGCTCGCATCGGTCGTGACGGTCGCAAAGAGCGCGGAATTCGCGATTCCGAAGCGCGTCTCTTTGCCCTCCATGTTGCCCCCGGGCTGCGCAGCGGTCGCGACGGTCTCGATTCCCGCCTGCCGCAGCATCGGCGTTCCGCTCTGCTCATAGTGATAGGCGACGAGTACGCCGCCCAGCCAGAGGATCGCCATGGCGCTGAAGAGCGCCCATCCCTGGCGGGTGTCCCGCACCATCTTCCCGAAGGCGTATGTCAACGCTACCGGAATGAGGAAGATCAGGAACATCTCGAACAGATTCGTGAAGGGAGTCGGATTCTCGAACGGATGCGCCGAGTTGGCGTTGAAGAAGCCGCCTCCGTTCGTCCCGAGCATCGTGATCACTTCCTGGGACGCGACCGGCCCCTGGGCGATCGTCTGCTTCGCTCCTTCGAGCGTGGTCGCGACGGTATACGGGTGAAGGTTCTGGACCACTCCCTGGGAACACAGGATCAGGGCCCCCACGATGGAGATCGGCAACAGCACGTACAGTGTGGTGCGTGTCATATCAGCCCAGAAATTCCCGATGGTCTTCACCGACTGCCGGGCGAAGCCGCGAACCAGCGCGACCGCAATGGCCAGGCCGGCGGCCGCGGACGTGAAGTTGTGGACCGTAAGGCCGGCCATTTGCAC
>CAZXCO010001004.1:0-2471 GCA_964639095.1 uncultured Solibacteraceae bacterium | reverse complement strand
GTCACAAGCCCACCATGCGCCAGCAGATGGAAATGCACCGGGCCGTGGAGCCCTGCGCCAGTTGCCACAAGATCATGGACCCGATCGGCTTTTCGCTGGAGAACTTCGATGGCGTCGGACACTGGCGCGATACCGACGACGGCAGTCCCATCGACGCGACGGGCCAGCTTGTGGATGGCACGAAGCTGAACGGCGTGGCGGGGCTGCGTGCGGCGCTGATGAAGTATTCGCCGCAGTTTGTCCGCGTGATGACCGAAAAGCTGCTGATCTACGCGCTTGGCCGCGGAACCGAAGCGCCGGATATGCCGCTCGTTCGTTCCATTGTTCACCGCGCGGCGTCGCACGATTATCGTTTTTCATCGCTCGTGTTGGGCATTGTGGAAAGTGAACCTTTCCAGATGAACAGGAAACTGCCCGAAGCCGGAACTCAGACGGCGTCGGTCGCGCGACCGGCGCTGCGGCAGTAGGGAAAACGCAGGGAATTATGTTTATCACGAAAAAGAGTATTTCGCGGCGAACGATACTCAGGGGTGCGGGCGTGACACTCGCTCTGCCCCTTCTCGACTCGATGTTGCCCGCGCAAACGCCGTTGCGCCGGTCTCCCGCAAGTCCCAAAACACGCTTCACCGGTATTTTTGTTCCGCATGGCATGGCCCCCGGCTATTGGGTGCCAGCGAAGCAGGGCACAGGATTCGACTTTCCCTCCATTCTGCAGCCGCTGGAGCCCTTTCGCGATCACACCGTCATTCTGAGCGGGCTGTGGTCGAAATCGGCAGAGCCGCCCCCCGGCGTAACCGGTGCGGACCACTGGGTTGCCGCCGCATACCTCTGCGCCAACAAACCGAAGAAGACCACCGGCGCGGATATCTATGACGGCACGACGATCGATCAAATCATCACCGGAAAGATCGGCCAGGACACGCTTCTGCCGTCGCTGCAACTGGGTCTCGAGGATCCCGGCGCGAATTCGAGCAACTGCGGCGAGGGCTACAGTTGCGCTTACACCAACTCGATCTCGTGGATGTCGCCCACCCAGCCCCTTCCCATGGAGCTCAGTCCTCAAGTGGTCTTCGAACGGATGTTCGGCGATGGCAGCGACCCACGGGAACGCGCCAGCCGGAGAGAAGAAGACCGCAGCATTCTCGATTCGGTTTCGCAGCATCTCGGGCGTCTGAAGGGCGTCGTCAGCCCGGAGGACCGCCACAAGCTCGATGAATATACCGACGACATCCGCGAAATCGAGCGGCGGCTCGAAATTGCGCGCAAAGCCACGGGCGCCGTTTCCACGGAAGGGGTGATCGTCCCGACCGGCATTCCCGAATCGTTCGACGAGCACGTGAAGCTGCACTTCGACCTGCAGCGGCTGGCGTTTCAGGCCGACATCACGCGCGTATCCGCGGTTCTCTATGCGCGCGATCTGACGGCGCGGGTCTACCCGCTCAGCGGATCCAACAGCGGCTTCCACGGCGCTTCGCATCATGCCGAAAATCCTGACAGGATCGCCGAGTATTCGAAGATCAATCGCTATCACGTTCAGTGCCTCGCCTATTTCGTGGACAAATTGAAAAAGACTCCCGACGGAGACGGCACGCTGCTCGACCATTCGCTCATCCTGTACGGCAGCAACATGGGGGACTCCAACCAGCACCTGCATTACGACGTGCCCCACGTTCTGATCGGCGGCGCTTCAGGGCAGATCAAGGGAGGCAGACATCTCGCCTACCCGAGCCGGACCGTCACGACAGGCAATCTGCTGTTGAGCATCTTGAAACTGTATGGGGTCGAACAGGAGAGCATCGGCGACAGTACAGGTCCGCTGACCGGTCTTGTGTAAATGAGGTTCCGTATGTGCAGAAAGTGCATCATCCGAGTGGTTGCAATCGCGCTCCTGTCCGGTTTCGGCGCGCTCGCCGAAACCGCCAGTCCCGTTGCCGATGCCGCCATGGCTGGCGATCAGGCCACCGTCCGGTCTCTGATACAGCGGAAAGCGGACGTGAATGCGCCTCAGGTGGACGGAGCAACCGCGATCCAGTGGGCTGCGCATCGGGGCGATCTGGAACTGACGGACATGCTGATCGCGGCGGGCGCCAACGTCAGGACCGCCAATCGCGATGGCGCCACGCCTTTGTCCCTGGCCTGCCTGAACGGGAATGCGGCCATTATCGGGAAACTGCTGAAGGCGGGCGCCGATCCGAACGAGCGCGGTCCTCACGGAGAAACGCCTCTGATGTTCGCCTCACGTAACGGCAATGTCGCGGCCCTTCAGGTCCTGCTGGATCATCATGCGGACGTTCAGGCGCGGGAGACGCTGCGCGGAACCACGGCGCTGATGTGGGCCGTGGAGCAGGTTCACCCCGCGGCCGTCAAACTGCTCGTTGCGCACGGAACGGACGTCGGCGCGGCCTCATATCCCGACGTCAAAGGCGGGACCGCTTATCTTGCCCCCACGCCGAAGCAGCGGGCGATTCAGG
>CAZXCO010001003.1:0-6067 GCA_964639095.1 uncultured Solibacteraceae bacterium | reverse complement strand
GCCGCCATGCCGGAATTGAACACGGCTGCCGCTTTGGCCTTTGGTTCGAGCGGAATAATCTGCTGTTCAAGAATCTCGGCGTTCGGGTGATTGAAGCGTGAGTAAATCAGGTCGGTGGTTTCGCCTGCGCCCAGTTTGGCGCGCCCGCTCATCACCTGAAACGCCCTTTCGGCCTCTTCGGGACTCGAAAATACGTAGGTCGAGCTGCGAAATACGGCCGGCCGCGCCGAGCCGACGGAGAGCCTCGGGTCGAAGCCCCGCGTCAGTACATCTGTTTCGGGATGCAGCCGGGTGGAACTGCTCTGTTCGGACATTCACGACCCCCGCCTGAAGAGACGCAAACGAGGGGCCATAACGATTCGCCATCGCTACCCGTTTTCGGAGAATTTGAGGGATTTTGTGCCGGAGCGCGCCATGGATTTTCTTTCGAGACGCCGCTGACGGATCGCAAGCGGCTCGCTGTCTTCGAGGCAGCGCGCGGCCCGCGTGCACTCCAGCGCCATTCGATGGTTTTTCTCACGATGCTCGTAGTGCTTCGCCAGCTCCTCGTACGCGCGCCGCCGCCAGGGATTGGGTGAAAGCGACAAATCCGTGAACGTCGCCAGTGCGGCGTGTTCAAGTCCGAGCCTCTTTTCCAGGTTTCCGGTTTCGAAAAGTGCGCGGAAGAGATGTTCGTCGGGAAGACCCGTTTCCACGGCGCGGCGCATCAGACGGTGAGCTTCGGCGAGCCGGCCGGCGGCCTGCAGCCAGCGCGCCAGGCCCAGCAGGTCGGCGCCGTGCCGGGACGGCGTGTTCACCGGATCGTTGAAGGCGGCCGGGATCAGCCCCGTAAGGCACGCCAGCGAAACGATATCGAGAACGTTGTGATGGAAGACCGGAATCAGGCGGAAGGCATGCCGCGTGCGCAGATATTCGAAATAGCAATACGGGATCAGATCCCCGGGGATGTCCCCGCCGCGTTCGAGACCGAGAATCTGGTATTCCAGATTGACCAGCCGGCAGTTCTCGAGTCGCAACTGGAACAGGCGCCGGGCGCCGTGCAGCAGGTCGAGGTGTTCCATGCGGGAGAAAGGATGGCGCGTCCGGCACATCGTGTAGCGGGTTTCGAGCAGCGGCTGGTCGAAAGTCCTGCCGTTGTAGGTAATCAGCACGTCGAAACGCGCGAGACAGGCGGCCAGAGAGTGCAGGACGGAAGGCTCCTCGCGGTAATCGCGCATGAAAAACTGGCGCACGCGGAAGCCCTGCTCGTCGATGCTGCCCACGCCGATCAGGAAGGCGCAGGTGCCGGAGCCGCCCGCGAGCCCGGTGGTCTCGGTATCGAGAAACGCCCAGGAGGTGGGCGGCGCATTCGGAATGGCTCCGCCCGAGAGGGCTGCGAGAAGATCATGGGGGAGGTCGAAAAGATCCGAAATCTCGTAGCTGCCATGGCGCTGATGGCGGGGATAGAGCTTCTCGGTTTCGAAATGGCTGCCGTGGGGCGTCTCCACGACTTCACCGGAAAGGAGTTCCTCGACAAATCCGGCCGAAGCGGGTTCGGGACGGGGGCGCGATGGCGGAGGAAGGGCGGCGTACTTGCGATCGATCGCGGCGACGGTGCGCCGAAGCTGCGCGAGTTGTTCGCTGATCGTCATGTTCGTCGTTTGTTCGCCCGAGCTTGTTCCATACTAAAACATCCTGCGTAAATTTCTGTTTTTCTCCGGATTATTCGCGCTTCTCGTGGCCGCGCACCTTTTCCACTCGGGTGTTCTGTGGGCCGAGGAGGACCTGCCGCTCGCGGCTGCCCGGCAAATGCTGCACGGAGCGGAACTTTACCGCGACGTCTGGTTCGACAAGCCGCCTCTCGTCCCCGCGGTGTATCTGCTTTGGGGCGCTCGAATCGGGCCGGTCCTGCGGGTGGCCGGCGCGGTTTACGACCTGCTGGCCTGTGTGCTGGCGTACCTGCTCGCGTCAGGGCTGTGGTCGCGGCGGGAGGGGTATGCCGCAGCGGGCCTGCTCGGTTTTTTCCTGACTTTCGATACGCACTCGGCGGTTCTGCCGCTGGCCGCCGACCTGCTGCTGCTCGCGCCGCATCTCGCGGCCATTCTTCTGTTCTGCCGACGGAAATGGTTCTGGAGCGGCGCGGCCGCGGGAGTCGGATTTCTGTTTAACGCCAAAGGCATTCTGGTGCTGGGGGTCTGCCTGCTGGGCGCGTGGCCGAACGTCGCCGCCAACATCGTCCCGATGCTGGCCGGATTCGCGCTGCCCAATCTGGCGGCGATCGGCTGGCTGGCCGGCACGGGCTCGCTCGGTCCGTATCTCGATCAGGTATGGCGCTGGCCGGCGCAGTATGCGGAGAGCCCTGTGGTGGCCGATCCGGTGCGGAACGGGGTCATCCGGACGGCGAACTGGCTTGGCTTCCATGCAGTACTGGTCGTCGGGACCGCCCTCTTCTGGGTGCGGGCGACGGCCAAGGAGCGATGGAGGCTGGGCGTCTGGATCGCGGTCTCGTTCGCCGGGGTCGTCCTCGGCTGGCGCTTCTTTCCCCGCTACTATTTCCTGCTGCTGCCGGCGCTTGCGATTCCGGCAGCGCGCGGCCTGAGCGCGGGATTTACGGCGAAGGGCAGCAGAATCCTGGCCGCGGTGGCGCTCGTGAGCATGGCGGTGCCTCTGGTTCGCTTCGGCCCGCGCTATACCCGGCTCGCCAACTGGAGCGATCTGGCGCTCGACCGGGACAGCCGCGCGGCTTCAAAAATCGCCGCTGCGGATGCTCCGCCGGGCGGATCGCTTTATGTGTGGGGTTACCGGCCGGAAATGTACGTATACACCGGGCTCCGGGCAGCCACCCGGTACCTGGACTCCCAGGCCATGACCGGGGTGCCGGCGGACCGGCACCTCACGCAGTCGACGGTCGTGCTGACTTCGGGCACGCATGAGGCACGGGCGGAACTCGCGCGCTCGCGCCCCGATGTCCTGGTGGATGGACTGAGCCTGTATAATCCCGCACTTTCGATGGACTACTATCCCGAGCTGCGCTCCTGGCTGGCAGCCTATCGTGTGGCCGCCCGTACCAAAGGGTCTGTCATCTATGTCAGACGAGACACTCCAGAGGGTGTCGCGCCCCCCGCAAAGCCGTCTACAATCGGACGGTGAAGGCTTCGAAGAAACGCATACTGGTGACGGGCGGGGCCGGTTATATCGGCTCCAATACGACTTTGCGCCTGCTTGACGCGGGCTACGACGTCGTGGTGGTCGACAATCTTTCGCGAGGCAATCGCGAGGCGGTGGATCCCGCGCGATTGCGCATCATCGATTTGCAGGATACCGAAGGGCTGGAGGGCGTGCTGCGCGAGAAACCGTGCGACGCGGTGATCCACTTCGCGGCTTATATTGCGGTCGGGGAGTCGATGAAGATTCCCGAGATCTATTTCCGCAACAATGTGGGCGGATCGCTCTCGCTGTTGACGGCGATGGTGCGGACCGGCGTCCGCAATATCGTTTTCTCTTCGACAGCGGCCGTTTACGGGATGCCGGAACAGGTGCCGATTCCCGAGTCGGAGCCGAGCAAGCCTGTGAATGCTTATGGCGAATCGAAGGTCATGGTGGAGACGCTGCTCGAGTGGTTCGACCGGATTCATGGAATCCGCAGCGTTTGCCTGCGCTATTTCAATGCCTCGGGGGCGGACCCGCGGGGCCGGGCCGGGGAAGAGCACGACCCGGAAACGCATCTGATCCCGCTGTTGTTCCGCGCCATCCAGACCGGCAAACCGATCACGATCTTCGGAGACGACTATGCCACGCCGGACGGGACGTGCATTCGGGACTATATTCATGTCACGGATCTGGCGCAGGCCCACATTGCGGCCGTGGAGGCGCTGCTGCGCGGCGGCGAATCGAAGAAGTACAACGTGGGCACCGGGCAGGGCTTTTCGGTCCGGGAAGTCCTGAACGCGGTCGAGCAGGTTACCGGGCAAAAGGTGCCCTTCCAGTTGGGGCCGCGGCGCGAGGGAGATCCGCCGTTGCTGGTAGCGGATTCGACGCGGCTGCAAAGGGAACTCGGGTGGAAGCCCGAGTATTCGGATTTGCGCCGGATTGTGGAAACGGCCTGGATCTGGGCGAACCGGACGCACGAGCTGGCTGCGTCGCGCTCGGCCTCGGATTCCGTCTGAAGCCTTCGCCCTATTCGCCGCCAGGCGCGATTCTCTGCTGAACCATGTAGTAGAGAATGGCGAGAAAGATCAGCGAACTGACACCATAGAGGAGAAGTTCGCCGCGCGTGCGCCGCCAGCGAATGCTCCGGCGCAGCTTCATGATGCGCCTCTCTTCCGGCGTCCGCAGCGTCGGGGAAGCCACACCGCCGCGCCAGGCATAAAAGCGGTGCTGGCAGTCCGCGCAGCGATATGGTTTCAGCGAAAGCCAGCTGACGATCCTGTCGCGGAACGTCCTGTGAGAACGATGCGCCCGGCTATTTCCGCATTTCGGACAAATCATGGCGTTCCCGGTTTCGGAAAAGAGATGCGCCGCCGCGGATTTTCTCCGGAATTTACAACGACAATTATCATTTTTCGGCGCGACACTTCCAGCGGCTGAATCGAACGTACTATAACACGTAACCGGTTATCGATTGTTCAGGAGGTCGCCCCGGAACAGTAATTTGCCGGTCACGCGTCCGGCGGTGGTTTTCCGTGGGTTTTCCATTAAGAAGCTTGACTTAAACGAATGTCCGATCGCATGATAGTACCTGTATACCCTCGCCGGAGGAGCATTTAATGGTTTTTTTGAATTCAAAAACGGTTCTTGTTGGCGTATTTTCGGGTTTTTGCGCATTTCCAGGTTTGGGACTTCTCTCTGCCGCGACGCCGGGCATAGGGATTGCGATGTCCGAGGGGAACATCGTTATTAACAGCGCACAAACGGCCGGAAATGCCACCGTATTCGATGGCAGCACGCTGCAAACCCAGACTGCCGCTTCTCAGATTCGCTTGAACGGCGGGGCGAGGCTGCAGCTTGCCTCCGAATCGCGCGGGACGATCTTCGCCGATCACGTCGATCTTCAGCAGGGCAGCGCCCGCATCTCGGGTTACGCGGCGGATGCCAGCGGATTGAAGGTTCGGGCGGATGGAAATGCATCGGCGACGGTGTCGATGCGGATGCCGGGAATTGTCGAAATCGCGGCGCTGACGGGGAACGTCCGGGTATTCAACGCGGCGGGGCTCAACATTGCGAATCTCGTGCCGGGGCGGGCGCTGGATCTGCGGCCCCAGGATGCGGGCGCGAGCGCTCCTTCATCCATGGTCGGTTGCGCGGTGAAGGTCGGCAACAATACGCTGCTCACCGACGAGACGTCGAACGTGACCGTTCAGCTTCGCGGTACCGCGGTGCGGACGGGGCGCCGGGTTCAGATCACGGGCGCGATGGTGCCGAATTCGACTCCTGCCAGCCCGGCCACGCAGGTTATCAATGTGACGAATGTGAAACAGGTCGGTGGCGCTTGTAAGGCCGGCACGGCCGCGGCGGCAGCCGCGGGCGGAGCTGCCGCGGGCGGCGCGGCTGCGGGCGGAGCCGCTGGAGCGGCGGGCGCAGCGGCTGCCGGAACAGCAGCAGGCGTTGGCACGACCGCCGCATTTGTCTCTGGTGTTTCAGCGGCAGCAGTGGCCGGTACGGCAACCGGCGTTGCGGTTACGAGCGACGATCACCCGACCATCAGCTCGGGCCGTCTGGGCGCGTTCTATTGATCTTTCAAAGCTTTTTCAATTTCAAAAGCTTCTCAATTCCAACAAAAAAGGCTCCGTCATCGCAAGATGACGGAGCCTTTTTTTTCGGGCTGACGGAAATCCCGCCCGGCGAAAACTCTAATGGTGCTGCGGAGCCACGTAATCGGGAGGCAGCGCCGCGCCCTCTCCGAAAAAGTATTGCTCCATTTGCTGCAGCAGGAATTCCTGAGCCTCGGTCGTACCCAGGTTCAGCCGGTACTCGTTCATGAGCATCTTCATGTGGTCGACCCACATTCTCCATGCCTCTTTCGAGACGTTGTCGTAAATGCGCTGGCCGAGGGGATGGCCTTCGAACGGCACTTCGGCCAGTCCCTCCA
>CAZXCO010001002.1:0-5738 GCA_964639095.1 uncultured Solibacteraceae bacterium | reverse complement strand
AGACCGCGCTGTGCAGTCGTCAATGCGAATGCATTATGCAGGATATTCATGGATGCCAGCGTCCTTTCAGGAAGTTAGGGCCTCGCCATGCGAATAGAGGGGAACGAATCTTTCGCGTCGTGCTGCCTGCAGGGCCGTCTTGCGTCTCTCAATCGGGCTTTTTTGTGTGCTGCTTGAAAATCGAATCGTATCACGACTATTTATGATTTATTCCGGAAAAAAGATTAAAATTCGGCGCAATCACGTGCTTTGTATTTTTTGGTGGTAAATATCACGGCGCAGTGGTTTGGCGCTGTTTCTTAATGAATATGCGATCAATTCCGGGAGACAAAATAGCCAGCTATTTTGCAATGGTAACATGCTGAAATAACAATTTACTTGAAATAGAAATTCAAACTTATTGATATCGCGGATGCAAATCACCTGTACTTTGCTTCCGCGCGTCAACTTCAGCGGATTATTCCCCGTACCAGCCGTGTTCGTCTGAACCCCGAGAGCCCCCGGCATTCCATTCGTCCAGGCGGGAGATTACGACGCCGGCATTTTCTCCATCCGGCCATTTGGGAAGCTGTGTCCACTGGGACATGCGACAAACCGGAAGCTGTCTTAATTAAGGAGGGGGCTTGCGCGTGGATACCTGTTCTTCCTGATTGTGATCTGCGTTGCACCTGGCCTGGGCCCTGCTCCGGACGAGACCACGTTGCGAGTCACGGGGCGGACTTCCATCGGTGAACGTATCGACAAGATCCGGGTTGCCGTGTCATCGCTGGACGGGCGCAGAAAGTATACGGGGAATGGGCGCGACGTCAGCTTATCGTGCCTGCGAACATATTCTGGAGGTCGAGGCCCCGGGCCGGTGGCCCGGATTCACGGCCAGGAGAGACCGGCGCTGATCGATAGAGTTACAGGCCATAAAGGAAACTTGTCCGCAGTGCGTATAAGGCTGGTGCCGCTGTATGGGAGTGACGTCGTCGAAGCGGTTCCGGACAAAAATGGTGGTATCAGTTTCCCGGCTGATCCTGGCATCTATGTCCTGGTAACTGTTATCCACAAAGGGCACGGTGCAGTCGTGGCAGATTGGCGCGATATCCGAATGACGGGGACACGGACCGTGACGATCGACCTCGGCAACTATCGGGACAAATGAATGAGTCCGGCGCCGGTCCGCGCGGCCGCATCATCGCCAGGCTGCGAACCCGGAGTCGAACGCAGCGCCTCGGCGAGAGTGAGTATGCCACGCTTGATCTCGCGCGCATCGAAAGCGGCGAATCCGAGCAGCAGCCCGCGCAAATCACGGCGCTTCAAGGCGAACGCATCGAGTGCGACCGTCTCGACGCCCCGGTCGGCGGCGCGCGCCTGAGCTTCCACGGAACTCATGCCGTTTACCAGGTAAGCCGGCGTGTTCAGTCCTGCCTGGATGCTCGGGAGTTCAACCACCCCCGCGAGGTAGCGGCGGGCATTTTCCTGCAGCAGGCCGAGGCGCTCGGCATACATCTCTCGCATCCGGCGCAGATGCCGCCCGAAATGGCCCTCCACGATGAAATCGCAGAGCACGGCCTGCGAGATCCC
Source organism: uncultured Solibacteraceae bacterium (assembly GCA_964639095.1). Lineage (GTDB taxonomy): Bacteria > Acidobacteriota > Terriglobia > Bryobacterales > Bryobacteraceae > BOG-234. The sequence goes on along the minus strand of CAZXCO010001002.1, from coordinate 4,169 downwards.
CGGCGGGTAACGGTCAGCCTTGAAGCGCAAGGCGAGGAACGGGTCGACCAGATCGTGAGGCAGCACGACATAAGCCAGGCGCAGCGCCGGAAACAGAGCCTTGTTAAACGTCCCGATATAGGTGACCGAATCGGACCGGTCGAGACCCTGCAGCGCAGGGACCGGCCGGCCGAGAAAGCGGAACTCGCTGTCGTAGTCGTCCTCAATGATTCGCGCGCCGCACTCGCGCGCCCACCGGAGCAACTGGAACCGCCGGTCGAGGCTCATGGTGACGCCCAGCGGGAACTGGTGCGCGGGAGTGACATAGGCCAGGCGGGCCGCGGGCGATGCCTTCCGTCCAGCCGCGACATCCAGACCATCGCTGTCGACGCGAACCGCAACGATCCGCGCGCCGGCGTTCCGCAGGGCTCCGATGGCGCCACTGTATCCGGGATCTTCGATCCAGACCGGATCGCCGGGCCGGACCAGCAGGCGAGCCAGAAGATCGACCGCCTGCTGCACGCCGGAGACGATGGCGATCTGCTCAGGCCCGCATTGCACGCCGCGCGATGCGCCGAGATATCCGGCGACAGCTTCACGCAATTGTGATAGACCCGCCGGCCCGCCGCCTGCGAGCAGCGAAGGCGAGAGCCGGCGCATTCGCCGCGAGGCCACGCGCGCCCATAATTCGACGGGAAACTCGATCAGCGCGGGTTCGATGGCGCGAAAGACCCGCGCGGGCCGGCGTTCGTCAGGGGCCTCATGAGGGAGACATTCGGTGCGGCGGCGTCGCGGCGGCCGGACGTTCAGCAGATCATCGGGCAGAGTCTGGTTGACGCGCGTTCCCGATCCGGCCTTGCCGGTGAGATAGCCTTCCGAGGCAAGTTGCTCGAACGCCGCCAGCGCAGTGCGGCGCGACACGCCGTAGGTGGATGCGAGATCGCGCGTGGAGGGCAGCTTCGAACCTCCAGACAGGCGGCCGTCGAGGATCGCGGCGCGAATCTCGTCGTAGAGCCAGCGCGACAGTGTGACGCCGGCCGGGCGCGGTCCCAGCGCCAGTTCGCCGGCCGGTGTCCGGCGTTTCACAGGGAAATGGTACCATCCAAATCTCGTTTTTGGATCTTTCTCCGGAACCAAACAGGGCCTACGCTGGAGGCATGGGCACCCTGCCGGGAGTCCGGAAAATTGGAAAAGGAGGGACACGATGGAACAACGGATGGATTTTGTGAAGGCCGCGCCAGGCGCATATGAAACGCTCCTGGGCATGCACAAGTACCTGAGACGCTCCGGTCTTGAGGAGCGGTTGCTCGACCTGCTGGACCTGCGGGTGTCGCAGATCAACGGGTGCGCATTCTGCGTTGATATGCACTGGAAGGATCTTCGCAGTCTGGGTGAGGACGAGCAGAGACTCTACATGTTGAGCGCATGGCGCGAGTGGGCCGGTTACTCCGATCGCGAGCGCGCTGCACTGGAGTGGGCCGAAGCCGTCACCCGGCTGGAACACCAGGAGGTACCGGACAACGTCTACCGGCAGGCGCGCGAACAGTTCTCCGAAGCCGAACTGGCGAATCTCACGCTGGCCGTCGCGGCCATCAACTCATGGAACAGGCTGAATATTGCTTTCCGAAGGGAAGCCGGGAACTACCAGCCGCCGAGGGCAGCCGCCCGCGGCTGATTTCGCGGGCGGTTTACGCCGCTGAAACAGGCACGGGACCAGCGGGCGCATCGGCGGCCCGAAGCCGTTCGCAGATCTGACGCGCCGCGTTGTGGGATGCCGCTTTTTTCGAGGGTCCCTCCGCCGCGGCCGCGTACTCCCGGCCCACGCGAACTTCTACGGTGAAGGTGCGGGCATGCCCTGGCCCGCTCTCGCCCACAAGGGAGTACAACGGGCGCGGCAGGTTCCGTTCGCGGCTCAGACGTTCGAGTTCCGCGCGGAAATCGTGCGGCGGCCCGGAACCCACGAGCCGGGCCAGTTCGTCGTCGGCGGGCAGGGCGTAGCGTGCAACGAGTTCACGCGCGGCGTCCATGCCGCCGTCGAGGTAAACCGCTGCGAGCACGGCCTCGAAGGCGTTCACAAGAAGTCTTTTCTTTGTCCGGCCGCCCCCTGTCTCCTCGCCGCGGCCCAGTTGCAGATACCGCCCGAGATCGAGCGCATGCGCGACAGCGAGCAGATGAGTCGCACTGACGAGATGATTCTTCAGAACCGAAAGCTGTCCCTCAGTAAAGTTCCTGAAACGGCCGAACAGCGATTCGCTGACCAGCAGCCCGAGCACTGCATCTCCCAGAAACTCGAGCCGTTCGTTGTCCGCCGGGGCAGCGATTGCCTGTGCTCCGGACGGCAGCTCATTGGCGCTCGAACTGTGGGTGAGGGCCCGTGCAAGTAATGCACGGTTGGTGAAACGATAACCGAGCGAAAGCTCGAGTTCTTCGGGACTGGATTGCATTCGCATCCTGAGCGGAGGAGCACAGTGGAACTGCCTGCCGGATCCTCCGTGCAGAGACGGCGCGGCAGGCAGCCCTGTACAACTACAACGGCGGCAGCGTCCCCAGGGACGCTGCCCGGAGAGAAGGACTATTTGGGAGCAGCCGGACTGGCCGGAGCAGCCGGAGCACCGGCGCCGCCCTTGGCCTGAATCGCGCGCACGCGATCCGCCTGGGCGATGCTCTTGATCTGAGCCGGGGCATCGGGCGAGTTCATCACTTTCTCGAAATACGTGATGGCTTCATCCGGCTTCCTCGCCGCCAGCAGCGCGCGGCCGGTGCGAATCATCAGAACCGGATCGGGGTTGGCGGCGACGCCCTTCTGGAAATCTTCGACGGCTTCATCGTTCTTCTTGCGGACCAGTGCAACCGTGCCGAGAGCCTGCCAGGCCAGCGCTTCCTGCGCCTTCTTGCGCTTGTCCCACTGTTCGTCGGTCGCGTTGCTGTAGAGCTGCGGTTTCCCGCCGGTCTCGAGGAGGTTCAGCGCGTCATGCGCATACTTGTCGGCCTTGGCCAATTTGTCGTCCTTATCGAGATCCGTCGGGCGCGTGGTCGCGGCAGTCACGTTGGCCAGCAGGTTTTCCGCTTCAAAATTCTTGGGATCGGCCTGCAGCGACTGCTCGCCATAAACAATCGCTTTGGCGTTGTCCCCTTTCTGCTGGTAAGCCTCCGCCTCCAGTTCGAGTGCGAAGCTCTTGTACACCGTGTCAGAGTATTTGGAAACCAGCTCATCGACGGCTTTGATCATGTCGTCGGGCGTCTTTGTCTGCGCCTGAATCACGGCGCTGACGGCCTGGCTTTCTCCTTTCGACTTCGGACCGAAGCCATTGGCTGCTCCCTTCTTGGTCGGTGGAACCTGGGCGAACGCTGCGCCGGCGACGAGCAGACCGGCGAGCAGGGTTGTGAGAAGGGTTGTACGTCTCATAAGTATTAAGATCTCCTGGGTTATTTCGGAATGCTTTGCGATTCGGTTTGAGCGGCCTTTCGCGCCTGCTCCGAAGCGTCCTTGACACCGAGCGCTTCCTGGTAAAACTTCGCCGCCCTTTCGGGGTCGTTGGCGGCCTTTGAAAGGCGCGCCAGATAGACCAGAGTCCATGCTTTGGTCTGGCCGTCGGGCGACGCCCCGAGGGTCTTTTCGAACAACTTGACGGCGTTGTCCGGCTGTCTCTGGAGAGCGGCGATCCGCGCGAGACCGTACCATGCGCGCGCGTGCTCCTGAGGGCTTCCGTTCTCTTCGAGCGATTTCAGATAGAGCGTTTTGGCCTGGTCGAGGCTGCGTTTCAGATAAAGATCTTCGGCTTTGTCGAGCGTCTCTCCGGCGGGCGAAAGCTTTGGCGGCGGCGCGGCCACCGTGACTTGCCTCGCCTGGCGTACAAGGGGCGCCGCGTCGAACTTCACCGCCGAAAGCCGGTTGGTCTCATGCTGCAAGTCGATTGCGGCCACCATTTCTTCAAAATAGAAGTGCAGTCCCTGCGGCTGCTTTTCGAATACGGGGAGTTGTTCGGCAAAGAAAGGCGTCAGAATGTAGCCCTGCCGCGTGGCCTGATCCACTTCGGCGCTGTTCTTGTCCAGACGGCTCTCCACGGCCTTGATGAGGCTTTCGTTCGCCAGGAGCACGAAATCCGTCTTGAAGCTAGGCGCGAGCGGCGCGGTCTGCGCGAAATCGATCAGCGACTTCTTCTGGTTCAGCGCGTCGCCGTACTTGATCG
>CAZXCO010001001.1:0-3389 GCA_964639095.1 uncultured Solibacteraceae bacterium | reverse complement strand
CGCTCCGGACTTCGGGAAGAGAGATTTGGCTACCTGCCCGGAGGATATGCGCGAATGCTCCCGGTCTTCGCGGACGCCCTGCAGCGCGCCGGTGTGCGGCTTACCCTGAATGCGCCCGCGCGCGAAGTGACGGCCGTGCCCGACGGGGTCGAGGTTCGCTTCCAGGACCGTACGACGAGGCGTTTCGATCGCGTGGTTCTGACCACCCCCGCGCCTCTGGCCGCCGCGCTTTGCCCGCAGCTTCATCCGGTTGAAGCCGATTCCCTGAAGTCCGTCGAATACCTCGGAATCGTGTGCGTTTCGCTGCTGTTGCGCCGGCCTCTTTCGGAGTTCTATATCACGAACATCGCCGACGAGACGATCCCGCTGACGGGAATCATTGAGATGTCGGCGCTCGTCGACCGGCAGATGTTCGGCGGAAGGTCGCTTGTGTACCTTCCACGGTACCTGCCCCCGGACGATCCGATGTTCGGGCTGCCGGACGAACAAACGGAATCGCAGTTTCTCGCGGCGCTTCGCCGCATTCATCCTTCACTCGACGACAAAGACATCGTGGCCTGCCGCATTTCACGCGCGCGGCATGTCTTTCCGCGACCGGTCGCGGGGCGCACGGCGGGAACGCCGCCCATCGATACCGGCATTCCGGGTGTCCACGTACTGAATTCCGCGCATATCCGCTACGGGACGCTCAATGTAAACGAAACGGTTCAGCTTGCACAGTCGCAGGCTCGGAGACTTCATGAATTCGCCCGATCGGTACGACAGCAGTGGGCCAGCGCGCCCCGTCTGTACACTGTCGCTCGACCTTGACGACCGCTGGACTTACCTGAAAACTCACGGTGAAGCGGGCTGGACGACCTTCCCAGGCTATCTCGAAACGGTCGTGCCGCGTGTTCTGCGGCTGCTCGAGAAGCATTCGCTGCGCATCACCTTCTTCATCGTGGGACAGGACGCGGCATTTCCGCGCAACCGCGCCATCCTGCGTTCCATCGCGGATGCGGGGCACGAGATCGGCAATCACTCCTTCCACCACGAGCCCTGGCTGCATTTGTATCCCTGGACGCGCGTGGATGAAGAACTGGCCCGTGCCGAAGAAAGCATTGAACAGGCCACCGGGAAAAGACCGCGCGGCTTTCGCGGGCCCGGATTCAGCGTCTCCGAAGCGGTCGTTGACGTGCTTGCCGCGCGCGGGTATGTCTATGACGCCTCCACTCTGCCGACCTTTCTCGGGCCGCTGGCGCGGGCTTATTATCTGTGGACCACAAAGCTCGACTCCAAAGAAAAAGAAGAGCGGGCGCGGCTCTTCGGCCGCTTGAGGGATGGCCTTCGCCCGCTGAAACCCTGGTCCTGGATGGCGCCCTGCGGAACGGTTACGGAGATTCCAGTCTCGACGATTCCCGGCATCCGGACCCCTTTTCACCTGAGTTATCTGATCTGGCTGGCGTCATGGTCACGCACTGCGGCCCGCATCTATCTGCGAACAGCCCTCGGACTGTGCCGCCTGAACAACGTCGCGCCGTCCTTTCTGCTGCACCCGCTCGACTTTCTTGGCCCTGACGAAGCACCCGATCTGCAGTTCTTTCCCGGTATGAAACAATCTCTCGCGTCCAAACTGGATCTCGCGGAGTTTGCGATCCAGAGCCTTGCACGGCGCTACAGGATTCTTGCACTCGAAGACTTCGCTGCAATGCACGCCTCATTTCCTGCCGCACTCGAGCGGAACGCCAGCGTCACGGCGAATCCGGCGAATGTCACAGGAGGAATCGCCGACCGATGAATAACGACTTGAGCAGCCGCACCGCCGTCGTGATGCCCGTTTTCCAGGGGCAGCAGGACTGTGAGGAAACGCTGCAGAATCTATCGCACTCGACATTGCCCTGCACCGTCTTCGTTGTCGATGACGGCAGTACGCCGCCGCTCGTTCTGCGGGAAGCGTATGGAACGGCCACCGTCCGGCTGATTCGCTTCAGCTCCAACCGGGGCATCGTTGCGGCATTGAACACCGGCCTCAAGGCCGCTCTGGAAGAGGGTTTTGCTTTTATCGCCCGGATCGACGCCGGCGATTATGCTGCCGAGGACCGGTTTGCGAAACAGATCGGCTATCTGGAAACCCACCCGCGCTGCATGCTCGTCGGGTCCGATGCCGTCGTGCACGATGAGACCGGCGCTTATCGCTTCACCGTTGAACCGCCACGCGACCCGCGCGCGCTGGCCTGCGCGCTGCACGAGCGTGCCTGGCTGCTGCACCCCGGCGTCATGTACCGCGCCGCAGTATTCCAGGATGTCGGCCTTTATTCGAACGAGTTTCCGGCGGCGGAAGACTACGAAATGTTCCTTCGTATCGCGCAAAGACACGAGGTCGGAGTGGTCCCCGAGCCCCTTCTGATCTACATCACGCGCACCCGCAGCATCTCGGCACGTAAATCGTGGATACAGGCGATGAGCCGGCTGCGGATTCAGCTTCTCTACTTCAGATGGAGCCGCTGGATCTGTTACTACGGAATGTTTCGAACCATCTGGACGCTGATCCTGCCGCAGCGCGCCAAGCAGGTCCTGAAGCAGCGCTTCCTGTACTCGCGCCGTTTGAGCGGACCTCAGGCAAGCCGTGACGTGACGACCCTCAAAGTGACCGGCCAGCCTTAGAGCCGGCAAGATCCCGCGCCCATCCGCCCGGATGGGCGTCTCGATGCATTGCTGTACTGCCCGGCGAACGGCACTCGCGATTCGCCGGACACCCCGCGAAAGGTGGCTCCATGAAACTACGCGGCCTGATTCTGCTTTTGCCGGCCACGCTTACGTTTTCCGCGTATGGACAACTCCATTACGCAATCAGCAACCTCGGCCCTGTCGGAAGTCTTTCGAGCACCGCATACAGTATCGCTGGAGATGGCTCCGTCGTCGGCAGATCGGGCCACAGTTGTTATTGCGGCAGTCATGCTTTTCTATACAAAAACGGCGCGATTACGGATCTCGGCACGCTCGGCGGCGAGGACAGCACCGCGATTGCGATCAACAGCAACGGACAGATCGTGGGCCATTCACGGCTGGCGGGCGACACAGCAGTTCACGCGTTTCTCTACGCCAACGGGACGATGAAGGATCTCGGCACTCTCAGCGGAAAGAACAGCTTTGCCCTGGCGATCAACGATAGCGGGCAGATCGCCGGATATTCCGACACATCCGGGGCGCGCCGCGCCTTTCTGTATACAGGCGGCGCGATGACCGATCTCGGCACGCTCGGTGGCGGCTACTCCGAGGCGAACGGGCTCAATGCCGCGGGACAGATTGCCGGGGTCTCGAGCCTGCCCGGCGACATGGCCGTACACGCATTTCTCTACACGGCAGGCTCGATGGCGGATCTCGGAACACTGGGCGGATTCACCAGCGGC
>CAZXCO010001000.1:0-3579 GCA_964639095.1 uncultured Solibacteraceae bacterium | reverse complement strand
CGGGATGTGACAGCAAGGTTCCGTGAATCAGAAGGTCCTGTGAGTAAAAGCTCAGCGTGCCCGGCAATCCCACCATCGCCAGACCAAACACTAAGAAAAAGACGGCCAGACGTGGTGCATGCGCAGCCAACCCCAGATACTCGCTCGCCGTCAGGTTTTCACCAAAGCGGACCTCGAGCAGCCGCAGGATTCCAAAAAGACTCATCGTCGACACCGACACGACGAACCAGTGCGCGAGCGCTCCGGTGATTCCCTCAGAGGTCTGGCTTTCCAGCCCGGCAAGGATACACGCGGACTGGCTGAGCGCAAGAAATGCGATCAGCCGGCGGGGCGAGCTGTCGGTAAGGGCGCGTATGGCAACATAAAGCGCCGTGGCCATAGCCAGCCAGGAAAGCACCGGGAACAGATAGGGACGCGGAAACAGCGGCAGGATCAACCTCGCAACGAGGAACGCACCGAAGTGCCCGTTCAGCAGAAGAGCCGTTGGAATTGCCGGACCACTTTCCGCAGCATCAGCTACCCAGGCATGTGCAGGGCAGATCCCCTTGCGAAAAATGACCGCAATGAGCAGGAGGCCGTAAGCCACCATTCCCCCAGGGCGTCGGCCCTTCAGGGCTTCGAGCGAAAAGGCATGGCCATCGTTAATAATCACTCCGATTGCGAGGGCAAGGGCGAGGCTCGAAAGCGATAGCGCCGCGGCAGGACGCCAGGAACGTGCTCCAAACCACGGCGGCATGAGGAAGGGAAGAATGGAGAGCGTCCACCCCAGCAGGAAAACAAGCAGATTCTCGCTGGAATACGCGAGCAGTGTGGCCCCGAGGAGAAAAAGCATTCCACCTGTCGTGCGGCGGTCGCAGTCACGCTTTGGCACGATCAGCATTGCCCCCAGCGTCAGGCAGGAAAACAAGACCATCAGCGCCTCGGACAGCGATTCTCCAGTGGCGGCCGACCACAGCATAAGCACACTCGCTGTGACCGAAACCAGCGACCCGGTGAAGCCAATGATGCGCGGATGGCGTCGCCAGACGATCATCAGGATTGCTGCAAGCCAGGGAGCCCCGATTGCGGCACTATTGAGAACCGGTCTGCCGGGAGGCCATGTGGCGCTCGCCATCATTCAACGCCCTGCCCGGCTGGACTGGGCGCCGCAATCGATCGCTCTGTCCGTCCCTTCGTTCTTACGGGTCGCCCCACATTGTCAAGTCGGGCGAACAGAACCGAGAGTTGCAGGAGCGGATCGACGAACCAGCCGTCGAGAATCGTGTCGAGATGCCCGCGGTCGAGCGCCCAGCGGTAGAGCCACAGCCGCGCCTTTTCCGGAAAAAATTGCTCCAGATGCTTTCCTGTCGGCGAGAGTTCACCGCCGATGGCCGAGTGCATCCGGTGATAGTCATGGAGCATGGACGGAGAACGGAGGAACTGCAGTGTCCGAACCAGTGCATGCCCCAGAATGTGAGCTACCGCGATCGAATGCCAGCCGATTCCAATCTCGACGAAGATGACGCCGACCTGCGTGAGCGAGGCAAACGCCAGCGACGTTTTTGCATCGGCACTCGCACGGCCCACGATGGTGCCGTAAATGGCGGTGGCTGCGCCGACTACAATCACGCACGCGCCGGCCGCATGAGTTTCGGCAAGCAGCGGTTGAACGCGGAGCAGGAGGTAGGCGCCTGCATGAATCGAGATCGCGCCATAGAAAATGGCGCTTGATGGCGTCGGGCCTTCCATCGCGCGCGGAAGCCATCCCGAGAAGGGGATTTGCGCGGCCTTCCCGGCGGCAGCAAAAAGAAAAAGAAGACACACCACAGTGACTCGCGCGCCCGCGAGTTTCGGCAGGCCGCCCGCGAACGAAGCGTTACCCGCCCAGTCGTGCAGAGCAATGACGCCCACCAGCAATCCAATGTCAGAGGCCCGATAAATGGCGAAAACGCGAAGGCTGTTCTCCACCGGGGCTGGACGCTGCTCGAAAAAGGCGATCAGAAGCACTGACGTAACGCCTACCAGTTCCCATCCACCGATGAGCAGATCGAAGGACCCAGCGGCAAATGCGAGCAGGGAGCCGAACGCGAAGAGATGCAACAGCAGAAAGAACCGGAAGAAGCCGCTCTCGCGATGAAGATACGTCGCCGAGAATTCTCCGATCAGTCCCGAAAGCACCACTGTCATGGCAAGGAACGGCAGGGACAGCCGGTCGGCCATCAGTATGAGTGGGAAGCGGTATTCGTGGACAGTAAACCAGTTTCCGAACGTGACGACGATGGCGGAACCGCCGGTTGACGCCAGCGCCCGGAGCAGCACGGCAAGCACAAGGACGCAAGCGGTAAATGTCAGGCTGGTAATCCGCGACAAAATACGCTCCGACGGCGTCCAGCCTGATAGCCAGAGTAAAGCCAGCAGACCAAAGACCGCACCCGGCGCCATCACGACGACCACGAGCGCGGTTTGTGAAAGGTTCATGAGATAGTCCTGCCTCCGGACACAGTGGGAATCCAGGCCATCGGCAGGTGCTCGATTTTGCCCGAGTACCATTCGGCCGATGAAAGCGCAACCGGCAGCCGTTCCAGCGGACCGTCAAACTCTTCGAATCCATTGTCCCGGCGCACGTGCACGCGGCCGGAATCGGGGTCAATCGTCGCGACGCGAATCCAGCGGTTGACAACCATCTGATTGAACGATGGATTTTGGCCGATTACACCGTTCAGGCGCTCGGGCGCCGTTTCAACGACGAACAGGATGCGAACGGGTTCATGAATCGAAACCATTTGCCAGGGCAGCCCCGTTCGCAGGTCGCTGGCGTGGCCGTCCATCACACCCACGAGCCCGGTTACATTGTGAGGCAGCTTCGTACCGCAACCGTAACGGTCGTTATCGACAAAGGAAAAATAGTATTCGAGACTGATGCCGGCGCACACCGGAACCGCCGCAGCCATCAGCGAAGCAAGACTGCGGTCATCGGGATCCTGTTGGGCGTCGTAGGAAACGAGAAATGCACGCCGGTCAAGAAAGAGTCCCCGCGTCAGGCTGCGCCGCCCGACGATGCAGACGGAATTCGTGCAGTGCCCGTATTCGGGCCGGGGCTGTGCGAGGTGCTCGCTGCGCTCTTCCACATGCCGCAGTGCTGCAGCCGGACTGGCATCCCGGGGACACGACTCAAATCGGCGAGCGCGCTCGTGGGCGTTACGCATCCTCGCCTCGTCGAGCAGTCCGCGAACGCGCAGCAGATCGGACCTGTGCGTGTCCGGAACAAGGTCCAGATCGAAGAGATCCACATCGTCGCTGCACGTATCATGAAGACCGCCGATGAACCAGGTGTCCTCGGGAATATCGATGCCGAGCACATGCAGGCGGAGACGCACTTCTGGCCGGTTGGCCATGGCGGCGAAGAGCCTTGCATTGGGGCCGCCCCTGCGCCCGCCGCAAGCGCCGCAGTCGTGCGCCGACTCGTGCGGATTATTGAGACTCGTCGATCCATGACCGAGCGCTATCACAATCCGGGAGAAATCCCGCGCCAGCCCTGCCGGCCGCAGAATGCCAGCTACGGCCTCCGCTTTTTCCTCTGCGGTGAAACCCATCAGCAGG
>CAZXCO010000999.1:0-1577 GCA_964639095.1 uncultured Solibacteraceae bacterium | reverse complement strand
GTACTTCCTCGAAAATTCGTACCGGTACCGGATTGCCGTCCGGGAATCTTACGAATTCTTCATCTTCGCGCAGAAAATCCTCTTCATGGATCGGCAAGAAGCAATCGCGTATCTGAAGGCCGAACTCGACATGGTCAATCGTGCCATTGACGTGTTCGAAGGGATGGCCGCCGAAATCTACGAGCACCGTGTGGAGGTCGTCAGCGGGATGAGCCTTCCTCTCATGGTCGTTCCAAACGGCCCGAAAGCCGGAATCAAGCGTTCCAGGCGGGGGCGTGCCTGCCGGGAGGTCCGGCGATCGGTGGCTGGCCGCGGATTCTTCGAACAACAGCAGAGCGGAGAAGGCGAAACGTGAATCGAGCGAGCGTCGCAGCGATGCATCACCGGGCGAGCGCACTCTGAGGACCGTTGTCAGGGGCCGGTGGCGACGAAGCCGGCGAGGGCTGGCGATCGTCCGCGAGGAGCCGCAAAACCCTGGTTGGCCTCTGCCAGGACGAAAAACGATCCCGGACAATCGGAATGACTACTTCGGGTGCTTCACGACCCTTTCTGCCACAAGGCCATGAACGAACGCTTACGGCTTTATGGTGCGGGTGGCCGGGAGCTGGCTGGCGACTGTTGTCGCCGCAGCGCTGCACGCCGGATGGCCCCAGCCGCTGGCGCTGACGCCTTCCATCAGGCCGGTGGCGGCAGTGATGTCATAAATGATGTTATCCGCGCGAGTGCTGTCGGGGCCGACGCCTCCAGGCACATAGTCGAGATTCAGCGCGTATCTCGTGCGCCATGCGATGTTATGGTCGGCGCAGGAGGAATCGCCGCTGACGCCCAGTGCTCCCAGCAGATTCCCTCTCGAGTCGTAAAGGGCGAGGCCGCCCCCGAATACATTGACGCCGCCGATTTTCCCACCGATCATTGGATCGTTCGATTGGCCATAGTTTTCGGAATCTCCACGATAGGCCACACCGGTATCGACAGGATTGCTCATTTGAAGACCGAAAAGACTTCCGCCCGGCTGCGTGGCGCTGTACAGATCGGCGGTCGAGAGAGCGAGTTGAGGAAGACTGAACGCGTTCGCCGTGTTGGCCTTTTGGGCAGCAATGACCCGGCTGCCCGGCCATTGGTCGCCCCTGCCGTTGCCCGTAAAGGCGATGCTGCAAACCACGCCGTCGCGGTTCACGACGGCAGCCCACATATTCAGGCCGAAGCCGCCATTGTTCATGGCCTGCGCGGCTTGCAGCGCACTTTTCAGCGCTCCATGGCCTGGCAGGTTGGCGCACTCTCTCGAGGAGTTATAAGAGGAGTTACCCTCAGGATGTTCCGCGGCGGGCAGACTCAGGCCCGTCAGAGCCATCGGAATCAGCAACAGAAGTCGGCTTTGTCTCAGCATCTACGAGGTCCTCGGGGGAATTGTGTAAGTTGCAGGAGCCATCGTTACATAAGAGTCTTCCCGTTCGCAGGCCGGATTGTAAGAAATCTAACCTGCGAGGAAGTCATCCTTTATCATTCCTTCACACATTTAATAGTGCTGGTGCAGCCTCACGGTGACCTGACGGCGGCAGATGTCCTGATCCGTGTCT
>CAZXCO010000998.1:0-3245 GCA_964639095.1 uncultured Solibacteraceae bacterium | reverse complement strand
CACGCACCACAAGAGTTCTTTCAAGCCGAGGCAAGACGGCAAAAAATAAACGCCCCGGCGATGACCGGGGCGTCTTAGAGAACTATCTGCGAGACCAGCAGGTCTTAGAACTGATTCCAGAGGAACTGGTTGTAAACCTCGTGATGGAACTGCACTTCCTGCGCCTTCACGTAAGTTCCGAGCAGCCGCGGGCAGCGGTCCGCCGACGCCTGCTTGAGGTCGGCGTAGCGAGCCTTGACGTCCTCGCCGAGCAGCTTCGTGGTCCAATCCGACTTGCGGAAGTTCGCCATGGCGTCGTAGATGTTGTCCGGCAGGAACCGCTTGGCCTGCCGCAGATCCTTCTGCTGTGAGATCGTGCCGTCGATGCCGGTTTTGAAGACGCTGTAGAGCACCATGTACGGATTCGCATCGGGCGCCACGGCGCGCACCTCAATCCGCGAGCTCCGCTCGTTGCCGATCGGAATCCGCACCATCGAGCCCCGATCCACCGCCGAGGCGATGATCTGATTCGGCGCTTCGAAATGCGGATCGAGACGCCGGTAGGCATTCACGCTCGGGTTCAGCACCAGGCAGATGTCGTTTCCGTGGGTAAGAACCCGGTCAACGAATTCCCAGGCGAATTTGCTGATCTTTTCCTCGCCCGCCGGATCCCAGAAGAGATTCGTCTTTCCTTTCGAAACCGAGACGTTGGTGTGCATGCCGCTGCCGTTTACGCCCACCACAGGCTTCGGCAGGAAGCTTGCGGTCAATCCCATATTGCGCGCCACCTGGCGGCAGAGGAACTTGTAGAGCTGGATCTGATCGGCCGCCTGCACCACATCCGCGTAGCTGTAATTGATCTCGAACTGCGAGGGCGCAACTTCCGGATGGTCCTTTTCGTTCTCGAAGCCCATCGCACGCTGCACTTCCGCCGCTTTGTCGATGAACGTGCGCAGCGTGTCGCCGGGCAGGGAGTGATAGTAGCCGCCGGTGTTGACGTATTCGAAGCGGCCCGTTTCGGCGTAGCGTCGCTCCGCATCGAGGCCATTGAAAAGAAAGCCCTCGATTTCGTTGGCAGCGTTCAGCGTGTAGCCGTTCTTCTCAAACTGCTGCGCCGCATAGGACTTCAGCACGCCGCGCATATCGCCGATATACAGGCCGCCCTGCTTGTCGATGACCTCGCCGAACACGAGCACTTTGCCCGCTCCGATAAACTCGGCCGGCCCCCAGTAGAACGCGTTCCAGTCCATGTGAAGGCGGAGATCGCTCTCCTTCTGCGCCGTAAAGCCGCGGATGGACGATCCATCAAAGGTCAGGTTGTCGTAGCTCTTGATGAGGAATTTCTTGTCGTAGTCGAGCATGTGCAGCCGCCCTTCCAGGTCGCTGAACAGCACGACTACGGCCTTGATGCCCTTTTCGTCCGTCAGATATTTCAGACGCTCTTCCTGAATCTTGCCCGGATCGACGCGCTTGGCGCGCTGTTCGCGCGCTGCGAGGTTCTTTTCCTCGAGCTCGGCATAGGACAGGCTTAGAAAATTCGTTAGATTCGACATTTGTTCTCCTGAAATTGATGGATCCGCCAGCGAGAGGACAGTCCAGGAATATAAACGGGCTTCTCCGACGAACTTCCGATTATGGATGATATGCCCTGGCATGGGCAAGCGTTCGGCAATAGGTTCTTTTTATCGGCGCTATGCCGGGAATTGATGGGAGAAGACGAAGGGAGGTTTTAGCGGCGCGACCGCCCCGGAAACCTTTGCGCGGCAGTCAGTTCTGGCCGCACATGCCATGGCCGCCGCACATGCCGCCTTCGCACATGCGCGCCCGCGCCGGCGTGAACGAGCGATCCACCGGCTCGCCGCCGCGGGCGGCAAACGTCGAGTACTGCTGCTCAAGGTGCTTGTCCCCGCACGACGGGCATGCAGTCTCCATGGCGTCGCTCGCGCGACGGACCAGCTTCTCGAACTTGTCTCCACAGGATTCGCAAACGTATTCGTAGATCGGCATAGCTGTACCGATTCTATCGCGGACCGGCTTCAAAACGCAGCCGGACCTGCCCCAGATAAATCTCGTCACCATCCCGCAGCGCTACCCCGCGACCGCCGTACGCCGGAACGTCGATGCGCCGGCCCTCGCGGAACAGCGCCGTCCCGAGGGAACTGCCGTCGTCGAAGATACGCCAGCCGCCCTCCTCGAAACGGATGTGCGCATGCGCACGCGACACGCTCGCATTGGCCTCGTGCGCCCCTTCAGGGAAGAACAGCTCGTTGCGCCGCATCGCCCGGCCGAGCGCGTCGACGATCTCGCCCTCGCGCCCCAGATTGATCCGGAGCCGGTCGAGAGCAAAGTCCTGCGATGAGGGACCGCCCGTCACCGTCACGAGGCGGGCCGGTGTGGTCCCTGCGGGCACCGCGGTCGCCGCGGAAACTGCCGGGGCGCTCTCGGCGCGCGCGCAGATCACCCGCATCTCGATCGCGGCTTCGTCCGGATATTTGACCATAACAGTGAGATCGGCAGGGGGAGTCACACGCTCCTCTTTGAGCGTCGCCCGCACGTCGTCGCCTAGCTGGCGCGGGTCGAAGAGCGTCTCGAGCACGGCCCTGCGCTCAGGATTGGCAGCAGCCAGCTCGATTGTTATCAGGTTGAACGGGAGGACCCGGTCGCCCCGCTTCCCTACGGCCGCGCGGCTGGCGATCTGTTCCAGCGCATCCCGATACAGTTCGATCGCCTCGCGCGCTCCCGGCTGGTCATGGCCGCCCGAGAAGATCGCCCGCAGCCGCTGGTCGAGAGACTTCTCGATCCGCCTCAGGAGGCTCATTGCGAAAACCTGGTTCCCTCGCGCGGGATTCTGCTGCGTTTTTTCATGGAATCAAATGTAATTGTTGCGCAGCCATCGCGAGGTCGCCCGCCATCGGCGCGGCTGCCGTGCCGCCATACCGCCCGTTCTCCACCAGAATCGCGAACGCGATGCGCTTCGAGCTGACGTCGTAAGGCGCAAATCCGATGAACCAGGCGTGCGATGGCGCGGTGGCCAGTTCCGCCGTTCCGGTTTTGCCCGCGATCTCCGGTTCCACGTTGGCGATACGCCGCCCCGTGCCGATGGTCACAACACCCCGCATATCTCTGGCGAGGATTCCGGCCACATTCGGGGGAAGGAGCGGCTGCGCCGCCGCCGTGCGCGTGTTGCTGTCATCCGTGACCCATCGTCCGGCAGGCAGATTTCCTCCCGCCGCGACCGCCGCGGCGACGCGCGCCATCTGGAAGGG
>CAZXCO010000997.1:0-2353 GCA_964639095.1 uncultured Solibacteraceae bacterium | reverse complement strand
TCGCCCCCTGGGCGAGCGGCGTCTGTTTCCCCGCTCGCGGCCCGTTTCCGCACGGGCAGCGATTCACCGGTCAGGAGCGATTCATCCGCCTGCAGTTCGTGCGCCTCCAGAACGATGGCATCCGCCGGCACACGATCGCCTTCGGCGAGCAGCACAACGTCTCCGCGCACCACTTCGCGGCCCGCGATGCGGCGCCGTTCTCCATCCCGGACGACGAGAGCGCGCGGGCTGGTCAGGTCCCGAAGCGCTTCCAGCACCCGCTCGCTGCGCGTTTCCTGAATGACCGCGATTCCCACCGAAAGCGAGGCGAAGACCAGAAGGATGAGCGCTTCGGTCGCGTCGCCCAGCAGCAGATAGATCAGTCCGGAGCCGAGCAGCAGCCCGAACATCGGCTCTCTGAGCACATCGCGGATGATGCGGGGCAACTGCCGGCGCCCCGAATGGGCGATCTCATTCGGTCCTTCGGAAGCCAGCCGCGCCGCGGCTTCCGCCTCCGTCAGGCCGCGCAGAACCGATGATGCCGGCGTTTCCGCGGTGGACATTCAAAACTCCCTGGGGCTCACATCGACGCCGGCGTCCGCCACCATCGTTCTCGCCTTCCAGACTTCCGCGATTCCGACAGCAAAGGCGATTATGCAGGGTCCGAGGATCAGGCCCGATGGTCCGAAGACGATCAGGCCGCCGACAAACGCGACGAAGAGGACGAGAGAGTGCAGGCCGAGGCGGGCGCCGACGAGCACGGGATAGAGCAGATTATCGACCGGGTTGATGACGGCAATTCCCCAGACGAAAACGATCAGAGCGCGAATCCAATGCCCCTCCGCGAGCAGAAATGCATCAGCGGGCAGCCACACCAGAAAGGACCCCAGCACCGGCAGGGTTGACAGCAGGACCATAACGGCGCCCCAGAGATACGGCGCGGGCAGTCCGACCAGCGCGAATATGATGCCGCCCAGCGAGCCCTGCACCACTCCGATGAAAAGCCGGCCATATACCGCGGACCTGATGGCGGCGGATACGCGCGAAAACAGAAGCTCCGTCTCGGAGGGTTCCAGCGGCAGCAGACGGCGGATCGTAGCCAGAGCAATCTCCTGGTCGCGCAGAAAAAAGAAAAATGCCAGCATGGCTGCTCCGGTCTGGGAGACAACGCCCACAGAGCGGGCGACAGCCGGAGCGATGGCGCCGGCAATCGCGCCGGCCAGTTGCCGGGCGATCTGGCTGAGATCCAGCTGTTCATCGGCCCAGGCCCAGACCGGGCCGAGCCTCGGGTGCGCGGCGAGAAAATTCCGCCAGGCATCGGTCTGCACCGATTTCTGAAGCAGCGCCTCCGCCCTGAGAGATTCCTGAAGAAGCTCGCGCGATATGGCTGCGACAGGAACGGCAACGACGAGAATGACCAGAGCCATGATGAGCAGGGTTGCCCACAGCCGGTTCATCCGCGCGAACAACCATTTGCGCAGTGGCGCGCACGCAACGGAGAGCGCGAGCGCCCACGTGAACGCGCTGAGGAAGGGAGCTGCAAGCTTCCAGCACAGATACAGGGCGAAAGCGGTCAGAACGGCGAGCACCACGGCGCGCAGCACACGACCGGTAATGTCTTCCGGCGCCCCGCTTCCCTCCATTCCAGGTCTGTGCATTTTTCTGTCTGAAAGCACGATGACGGCCAGGTTGTTTATTTCGGGAGCACAAGGACGGGGCAGGGCGAGGACCGGATGACGAAGTAGAGGTGCGAACCGATGCTGTCGAGAAATCCTCCGAAGCTGCCCCGGCCCAGAATCACGAGATCCGCGTGGCGCCTGCGGGCGGTCTCGGCGATCACATAATCCACTTCCCCGCCCGCAATGACGGCGGGAGCCGACGTGCCGGCCGCCGTCTGAAGATTCGTCAGCTTCCTGCGAATACCAGCCTCGGCGCGGCGAGGGATGTGACGTTCGTAACACGCAACTGGCGTTCCCGAAAAGTCCGGATAAGCATGGACGATCGTCAGAGTTGCGCCCAAAGTGTGCGCGATGTGGGCGGCGGAGGCCAGCAGAGCCGCGCCGCATGCCGGATCTTCCAGTCCGTAGAGGATATTCCGGACCGCCGGACTGCCCTGGGCTTCGGCGTGCGAGGCGGTCCAGATCGCGCAGCCAGCGTCGTGCAGCAATCTGGTGGTTACGGAACCGAGTACAGCACGGCGGAAGAGTCCGTATCCGTGAGTCGGCATCATCACGAGATCAATATGCCGGGCTTCCACCGAACGAGAGATCGCCGCGGCGGGCTCGCCGGTTTCCAGAACGAGATCGGGTCGGCCAGTCGCGAAATGCGCCGCGGCGAATGCCTTCAGATGCTCTTCGGTCTTTTGCTGTAGCAG
>CAZXCO010000996.1:0-5650 GCA_964639095.1 uncultured Solibacteraceae bacterium | reverse complement strand
TGGTTTGCGATCCGCTTCGGCCGCAAACGTTTTCTGATCACCTGTATTGTGATCTTCACGGTTTCTTCGTTTCTCTGCGGGGCGGCCGCCAGTCTGGGGATGATTCTGATCGCGCGCGCTGTGCAGGGCGCGGGCGGCGGCGCCCTGCAGCCTCTTTCGCAGGCGATCCTTCTCGAAAGTTTTCCGCCTGAAAAACGCGGGCTCGCCATGGCCGTATTCGCGCTGGGAGTGGTTGTGGCGCCCGTGCTCGGCCCGACGCTCGGCGGGTGGCTCACGGATCAGTATTCCTGGCGATGGGCGTTCTATATCAACATTCCCATCGGCGTGCTGGCGATCGTCATGCTTTCACGCTTTGTAACCGATCCGCCATACATCAAAAATGCGAAAGCGGGCAAGATCGACGGGATCGGCCTCGGCCTCCTCGCGGTCGCGCTGGCCTGCCTGCAGGTCATTCTCGACAAGGGACAGGAGGCGGACTGGTTCGGCGCCGTCTGGATCCGCTGGATGGCTGTCCTCATGATCGCCACGTTCATCGGGTTCCTGATCCGCGAATTGACGATCCGGGCGCCGCTGGTCGATCTGAAGATTTTTCTCGACCGCAACTTCGCGATGGGCTGTCTGCTGATCGCCCTGTTCGGGGGCGCGATTTATGGTCTGGTCACGCTGCTGCCGCTCTTTTACCAGACCCTGCTGGGCTACACCGCTGTCGCAGCCGGCATCGCCGTGAGCCCGCGCGGCGTCGGCGCGATTCTGATTATGCCGGTGATCGGCTTCCTGACCGGGCGGCTGGATAACCGCTGGCTCATCATTACCGGATTCGTGCTTTTCGGCTGGACAAGCATCTGGATGGGACGCCTGACTCTCGATATCTCGCCGACCTCGCTGCTGTGGCCCATCATCATCAGCGGCGCCGGCTCAGGCATGGTGTTTGTGCCTCTGGCGACAATCACCATGGGGACATTGAAGAACGAGCAGATCGGGAACGCGAGCGGCTTGTTCAATCTGATGCGGAACGTCGGGGGAGGCGTCGGGATTTCGATGGTCAACACGCTCGTGGCGCGGCACCAGCAGATTCACCGGGCGCAACTGGTCCAGAATCTGACTCCGGACAATCCGGCGTTCCAGCAATTCTTCGACGCCGCCCGCGGCCTGATGTCGCAATATGTGGGGCCGCGCACAGCCGACAACAAGGCCTACGGCCTGATTCAGGGAACGCTGGATCTGCAATCCGCCGCGTTTTCGTATGTCGATGTGTTCCGCTATCTTGCGCTGGCGTGTTTCATCTGCGGCGGGTTGGTGATTTTCATGAAGCGCGTGCGGGCGAGAAGGGGCGGGCCGGCGATGGCGCATTGAGTCCGTCTGCCGTCCCCCGCGTCATTTGTCGGCTTTTTTGATATTCCCTACCCACATGTCATCGCCATTGACGTAGACGGTGGCGGTGATCGGCTCCCCGACGGTGAGCTTCGAGAACTCGGACGGATCCTTGACCGGATAGCCCATCGTCATCGCGGACATGAAACCGGGAATATCCTGGTGCTTGATTGTCGCCACGTGCCCGCTCGCGTCGAGCCCCATGATTTCGCCCCGCATCTGATATTGCTTCGTGGGACCTGATTTCGCCGTGTCGCTGTTCTTCGCCCCGCAGCCGGTGAGGAGCAGCACGCAGGCTGCGCAAATCATTGCAATGCGATTCAGGAAGGAAGTCATCTCTTGCATTGTTACACTGAATTCTCCCCCACTTATGCTCTGGAGCAAGCTCTTTATTCCCACCCTGCGCGAAACGCCTGCCGAAGCGGAGGTCGCGAGCCATCAGCTTCTGCTGCGCGCCGGCTACATCCGGCAGCTCGCCGCCGGCATCTACAACTATCTTCCTCTGGCCCAGCGCGCGCTGCTGAAAATTCAGCAGATCGTGCGGTCGGAAATGGATGCCATCGGGGCACAGGAGTTCCTGCTGCCCGCTCTCAATCCCGCCGAAGTCTGGCAGGAATCGGGCCGCTGGGACGTGATGGGCGAGAACATGTTCCGCCTCAAGGACCGCTTCGGACGCGACCTCTGCCTCGGCATGACGCACGAGGAGGTCATGACGACGATTGCCCGGGGCGAACTTCGCAGTTACAAGCAGCTCCCGCAGATGTGGTATCAGATCCAGACCAAATTCCGCGACGAGGCGCGCCCGAAATCGGGCCTGCTGCGGGTCCGGCAGTTCATCATGAAGGACTCGTACTCGTTCGATCTCGACGCCCAGGGCCTCGACATTTCTTTCAAAAAGCATTACGAGGCCTACCGCCGGATCTTCGCGCGCTGCGGGCTGGATGTGTTTCCGGTCGAGGCGCACTCGGGCGCCATGGGCGGCAGCCAGTCGATGGAGTTCATGGTGGCGTCGGATGCGGGTGAAGATTTCGTCGTGAACTGCCCCGCCTGTTCGTATGCGGCGAATCTCGAAAAGGCTGTTTCGACTCCCGCGCCGCCCGCAGTGGACGATCCTTCGACCGCCTCCGCTCCGGAAATGTTCCACACGCCGGGCCGCAAAACCATTGCGGAAGTCTCCGAATTCACCGGTTTGCCCGAGACTTCGCAGATCAAGAGCCTCGTGATGGTGGCCGACGGCAAGCCCGTGCTGGCGCTTCTGCGCGGCGATCATCAGTTGAGCGAAACCAAGTTCGCGGCGGCCGCGAGTTCGGTCCTCGGGGGTCCGGTCGCAGAGGTGCGCCCCGCGCATCCGGCCGAAATCAACGACTGGTTCGGAGCGGACCCCGGTTCGCTCGGCCCCGTCGGCATCACCAGCATGCCGATCATTGCCGACGCCGCCCTGAGCGGCCGCCGCAATATGATCGCCGGCGCGAACCGCAACGATTACCATCTGCGCAACGTGACTCCGGGAAAGGACTTCCAGTCCGAGATAGCCGACATCCGGCAGGTAAACGCGGGCGATGTCTGCACCTCCTGCGGCGGCAAGCTGAAACTCCACAAGAGCATCGAGATCGGCCATATTTTCAAACTCGGCTACAAGTACTCGGAGTCGATGGGCCTGCGCGTGCTCGATGCCAGCGGCGCCGAGATCATGCCCATCATGGGCTGCTACGGTATCGGGATCGAGCGCATCCTCAGCGCTTCGGTGGAGCAGTTTCACGACGAGGCGGGGATGTCCCTGCCCGTGACCATCGCTCCCTTCATCGTGGTCATCACGCCTGTGAACAATGGCGATGCGGCGCTGCGCGATGCGGCGCGGAAAATCTATGACGATTGCATCGCCGCCGGCATCGACGCGCTCTACGACGACCGCGACGAGCGGCCCGGCGTGAAATTCAAGGACGCAGACCTGATCGGCGTCCCGTATCGCATCACCATCGGCAAGAAGCTCGCCCAGGGCGCGGTCGAGTTGATCACGCGGCGGGACCGCGCGTCGCGTGACGTTGAGGTCGCGAACGTGGTCGGCGAACTCCGCAAGGCCATCGACGCCGGTTACGCGCGCGCCGTGTGGTCCGGTCAGTGAACTGGGAGGCCATTCGCGCCGAATTCCCGGCGCTGGCCGGGCGGACGTGGCTGAATACCGCAACTTACGGGCAGGTCCCGGCGAGGGCGCGCGCCGCCGTCGAGCGCCACTTTGCCCGCCGCGAGGAAACGGCCAGCGCCGATTTTCTCTCGTGGTTCGACGACATGGATTCGATCCGCGATCTGATCGCGCAATTGATCCACTGCGAAGGGCGCGATATCGCCTTCACCATGAACGCGGCCTCCGCGCTTTCGCTCTTTCTCGGCGGCATCCGCTGGCACGAGGGTGACCGCATTGTCACGCTGCGCGACGAATTTCCGAACCAGTATTACTTTGCGGCTTCGCTGGCCCGGTGCGGCGTCGAACTCGTCGAACTCAATGAAATCGGCGCGCTGCCTGAGCGAACGCGCGTGGTGCTGGCCAGCACGGTCAATTATTCGAAGGGTTACCGGCCGGATCTCCAACTGATGTCGCAACTGGCCCATCGCGCGGGAGCTCTGCTCTATCTCGACGGCACGCAGAGCGTCGGCGCCCTGCGGTTCGATGTCGCCCAGGTAAAACCGGATATGCTCGCAGTGGATGGCTACAAATGGCTGCTCTGCCCCAACGGCGCCACGTTCTTTTACGTCTCGCCGGAACTGCGGCGCGTTCTGCCGCCATCCGTCATGGGGTGGCGCAGCGACAAGGGCTGGCGGTCTGTCGACCAGCTTGTGCACGGAGTTGCCACTCTGCCCGACGCCGCCGAGAAATACGAAGGCGGCATGCTGAATTTTCCATCGCTCTACGGGGCCGGCGAATCGATCCGGATGATGCTCGAGATCGGACCCGACCTCATCGAGCAGCGCGTTCTCGAACTGGCCGGCCGGGCGGCCGAAATCCTCCAGGCGTGCGGCGCGTCGATCCTGTACGAGAACACGAACATCGTCGCCGGCCACTGGCCCGGCCGCGACGCTTCCGCGCTGGCAGAACGGCTCGCCGGGGAACGCATCCTGGTTGCCGCCCGGCACGGCAATCTGCGGGTCTCGCCGCATTTTTACAACACGGAAGCCGATCTCGAACGGCTGCGCGAAGCCGTCTCATCGGCCCTGGCATGATTCCGGGACTGTGCCCTCGAACGCGTAAACTGTAGATGATGCCGGGCCGGATTCTGCTGCTGTTCATTCTCGCGGGAGTTGCAGCCGCGCAGACCGTATGCCCGCCGACACCCGAGTTCACGCCCTGCGAGATCGTCTTCAACATCCCCTCGGCAAACCCCGACAAGCCGCTCGATCTGCAGGCCGAGTTTCGCTCCCCGCATCTGAAAACGGGACTGGCGAAGGCATTCTGGGACGGCGGCACGCGCTGGGTCATCCGGTATACGGCGGCCGAGCCCGGCACGTATGTCTGGCGGATCACCAGCAGCCTCCCCGGCCTCGGCGGCAAGCAAGGGACATTTACCGCGACGCCGAACGGCAGGCCCGGCTGGCTGCGGGCGGCGAATGTCCACCACTTCGCCTTCGTCGATGAGGCCGATCCGAACCATCTGACCCCGCATCTCTGGATGGGCGCGATGGTTCCGGGATTCGCTTCGATGAGTCTCACGCAGTGGAAATCGCTCGTGGATATGCGCGCTTCCCAGCATTTCAATCATCTGGGCGTCACGCTGGTCGACGAGGCCGGCGCGGGGAATTTCCGCACTCCGGAATTCTTCCGCGCGACAGAGGAGAAGCTGCTCTACGCGAACCAGAAGGGCATCATCGTCGATCTGGCCTTCTTCGGGCCCAACGGCCTGATGAACCGGCTGCTGCCGTCTCATGAGGACCGGCAGAAGTGGTTCACTTACGCGCTCTCGCGTCTGGCCGCGTATGACGTGACATGGCAGGGCATCGAAGGCTGGGAAAGCTACGATAACGGGCGCGATCTGCTCAAAGAGATCGCCCGGTATCTGGCGGATCTCGATCCTTACAAGCACACGCGCTCGACGCGCGCGAACTCGTCGTCGGGTCCCGTGGTGGATGACGGCTGGCTGCGCTACCGTTCATACCAGACCGCGGACGATGCGATCGGCTCCATCGGGCAGCAGATTTACCAGTACCCGGCCGTCAATAACTTCGCCGGTGAGCCCGCCGATGCCGATACCTTCCGCCACCGGCACTGGAACGCCACGATGAACGGCCA
>CAZXCO010000995.1:0-5602 GCA_964639095.1 uncultured Solibacteraceae bacterium | reverse complement strand
TATCCCGACCAGGCCGGCTCCAGATCGAGATCGGGTCTGAGACCGGAATAGTGAGTCATCAGATCGCGCACGGTGATGTGCGAGTTTCCGCCTTCGAATTCGGGCAGATAACTGGTGACCGGGTCGGCCATCCGCACCTTGCCCTCTTCGAAGAGCTTCATCATGGCGCTCGTGGTGGCGACGATCTTGGTGAGCGAAGCGATGTCGAAAATCGTGTCGGCCGTCATCGGCTCTTTGGCCGGAAGGAGGGCGCGATAACCGTAGGCCTTGCGGTAGACGACCTGCCTGTTATGGCCGACAAGCACGACGGCGCCCGGAATCTTGTCCTCCCGAACCGCCTGATTGATTGCCGCGTCCAGATCGGCGGCGCCGTGGAAATTCTGGGCGAATAGAGTGGCGCCCGGGAATACAATGCAGCAGAGTGCCGCGGCCATGAAGGGCTTCATTGGTCCTTTCCGAGGTTATCAAGCCCGGAGGAGTTCGCGGGCGGTGCGTGCGAGAATCGATTCCACCAGGGCTGATTTGACCTGGGCTTGCGCCTGAAGCGGACAGTCTGTTATAAATCCACGTACTGAGTGACCTCTGGTGGTCGCAATATGACAAAGAAAAAGACATCCACGCCGGCGATGAAGGCAACAGTCGTCTCAAAAACGGTCGCCGCGAAGAAGAATGCGTCTGCGGCCGACCAGGCCAGCGCATCGGACGCACAACTCAGGCTTTATGAACAGGCAGTGCAGCTTTTCGCGCAACGCAAGTTCAGAGAAGCCTACGATCTTTTTCAAGAGGTGGCCAGGGGACCCGCGCCCCACATAGCGGACAAGGCGCGGTCCTACGCGCAGGTGTGCGAACGCAGGATGAACACCAGCGAGTTGAAGTTCTCCTCCGCGGAGGACCACTTCAATTACGGCGTGGAGCGGCTGAATGCGCGTGACGTGGAACTCGCGAAATACCACCTCGCGTGCGCGCTCTCCCTGGCCCCCGACGCCGATCACGTGCTCTATACTCTGGCGCTCTGCTGCGGGATCGCCGGCGATGGAAACGCGGCGTGTGAGAACCTGAAGCGTGCGATCGATCTGGAACCGCGGAATCGTATCCTGGCTCGCCAGGATCCCGAATTCTCGGCGCTCGCGTCGCAGTTCCCGGGCCTCCGCGCTCTGCTGTCACCCGAACCCGCGGGAACTTTTTGAATCTCCCGTTGAATTCCAGGCGATATGGCCCGGCTGGCCATGTGAACGAAATCAGGTCCTCCCGATACCCGATCGGACACTGGATATTTTTGCATCCGCCAGGAGGGCAGAGCTGAAGCTTTGCCCCATCCGTCCCCGCCAGCCGGAAGGGAATCCGGCTTGATTCAGAGAGAGCCGCTGCGTGTGGTCTCGATTGGCGGCGGGCATGGTCTTTCCGCGCTGCTCGAGGGTCTCAAGACGTATGCCCACGAAGGCGAGCATCGGATTGACATCACAGCGATCGTTACCGTCACGGATGACGGCGGCAGCTCCGGGCGTCTGCGGCGCGAATTCGACGTTCTGCCACCAGGCGATATCCGGAATTGCATGGTGGCGCTCTCCGAAGACGGCGCTCTGCTCTCGAGGTTGTTCCAATACCGTTTTCAGGCCGGCCGTGGTTTGAAAGGCCACAGTTTCGGAAATCTTTTCCTTACAGCCCTGACCGATATCACCGGCGATTTTTCGGATGCCGTGAGCAGTTCGGCCGAGGTATTGAACATCGCGGGCCGCATTTTCCCGTCGACGGCCGCCAACGTGGCGCTCGAAGCCGTGCTCGAAGACGGCAAAGTTCTGCAGGGCGAAAGCCGCATCAGCCGAAGCCGCCGCCGCATCCAGCGCATCCGTCTGCAGCCGAACCGGGTCCGCCCTCTGCGTGAGACTCTGGAGGCGATCGCAAACGCCGATCTGATCACTCTGGGCCCGGGCTCGCTGTTCACCAGCGTTATTCCCAATCTGCTCGTCTCCGGAATTCCGAAGGCGATCCGCCAGTCGCGCGCCCGCAAGGCATATTTCATGAACCTGATGACGCAGCCCGGCGAGACCACGAATTTTCGAGCATCCGATCATGTTCTGGCCGTTCACGACCACGCGCGCTGCAAATTTCTGGACAGCGTGGTTGTGAGCACGTCACGGATTTCCGCCCCGATGCGAAAAAAATATGCCGAGCAGAATGCCGCCCCGATTGAAAACGATACAGCCGCGCTCGAAGCCATGGGCCTCGAAGTGATCGGCGCGGATCTGCTGCAGAAGGGCGTGAAAGTACGCCACAATCCGGCCGCCATCGCGCGGGTTGCGGTGCAACTCGCAACCGAGGCGCGGCTCGCGGCGCCCCGTTCCTCGCGTGGCGAGTCATAATAATGAACAGCTCCATCGTAATGAAAAGATAATTTCCCGGACAGCTCGTATCCCGAGCGCGGTGATTTATGAGGCATTTGGGCGCGGACGCACCGGCGAAGCCGGCCAATAAAACGGGCGAGGCTGCGAAACAGGATTTTGTCCCGCTCGTTTCGCTTGCGCTCGCCGGATCGACGCGGCCCCCTTCTCCCTGCGTCCTTCTCGGCATCGCCGACGGGCAGATTCACCTCCGGTCGGAAAAGTGGATCGGCGAATCCGCGCGGGTCGTGGTCACATTCGAGCACGTCGTGGTTTCGGGTGAAGTCCTCTACTGCACATTGAAGGACGGCTATTACCGGACCTGCATCAAAATGGATGACGAGGGCCATGGCCGGAAAGAACCCCGGTTTCCTCTCGATGAACCCTGCTCGCTGACGCTTCTCGAGGATGCCCGCTCGGTGCGCATCCGGAGTCAGTTGATCGACGTCTCGCAGTCGGGACTGGGATTGCGCACGTCGGTTTCCGCGGCGGTCGGATCGATGGCTTATGTGGAGACGCGCACGATGCTGATTGTGGGAGAAGTCCGGCACTGCCGCCAGCAGGGCGTGGAGTTCATTCTGGGCATGAGCACAAGCGATATTATTTCGGCTTCGCGCGCTCAGGCGGCGCGATCCCGCCTCGGTCGTCTGCGCTGGCGCCTCGCGGAAATCATCCTCGGCCGCCGCATCCGGGCCTGACAGGAGAGCCGCCGATCCCGGCCGAAAATCCCCGCATTATCAGCGCTCCCGCGCTTTTCCACATGCCTTTTTCCGCCCTTGAGGGCCCGAAATCGGGTGTATACTGGCGATCAGTCCGGAAGCCGGGCCAGCACGGAGACACCGCAGAGATGTTCATCACAAAGAAACATTTGTCCCGCCGAACGGTCCTTCGAGGAATCGGCGCAACGATTGGTCTGCCCTTGCTGGATGCCATGGTGCCGCCCGCGACGGCGCAGTCCAAAACCGCGGCGAAAGCGCTTCCCCGGATGGGCTTTGTCTACGTGGAGCACGGGTCCGTGATGGATCGGTGGACGCCGAAGACCACTGGAACAAATTTCGAGTTGCCCCAGATTCTCAAGCCGCTGACGCCGTTCAAGAGTCACCTGACCGTTGTCAGCGGCTTGCGCAACAAAGCGGCGGAAAGTCCCGCGCCTCACGCCATCACGGCCGGCACGTGGCTC
Organism: uncultured Solibacteraceae bacterium; assembly: GCA_964639095.1. Lineage (GTDB taxonomy): Bacteria > Acidobacteriota > Terriglobia > Bryobacterales > Bryobacteraceae > BOG-234. The sequence continues at coordinate 2,044 of CAZXCO010000995.1, read as the reverse complement.
GGGTGCGTTCATCCGGCCCCGCAGCAGGCGCCTCTCGCAGGCACGAGCATCGATCAGCTCGCGGTTCCGCATCTCGGGCTCGACACGCCGTTTCCGTCACTCGAACTGGCGACCGAGGGCGGCACCACCTGCGACCCGACATTCGGCTGCGGGTACGGCAACATCTCGTTCCGTACTCCGACACAACCGCTGCCGATGGAGTACAACCCGCGCAAGGTCTTCTACCAGCTTTTCGGCCAGGGCGACACATCGGCCGAGCGCACTGAAATCGTGGGCGAGACGAAGAGTATTCTCGATTCGGTTCTCGGCGACGCCGCGGCGCTGCAGAGCACTCTGGGATCTCGCGACCGGGCGATGGTGAGCGCTTATCTCGACTCGCTGCGCGAGATCGAACGGCGCATCCAGACGGTTGAGAAAAGCAATCTCTCGAGCATGCATCTTCCCGATGCGCCCGTCGGCGTGCCCAATGATTTCGATGAGCACCTGAACCTCATGTTCGACCTGATCGCGATCGCCTATCAGGCGAACCTGACGCGCATCTTCACGTTCATGATGGGCCACGAGGTCAGCATGCGGACCTTTAACAACATCGGCGTTTCCGACGCCTTCCACCCGTTGTCGCACCATGGGAACGACCCCGCGAAACTCGATCGCCTGTCGAAAGTGTTCGCTTATCACACCGAAGTCTTCTCCCGCTTCGTAAAAAAACTGCACGGCATGCCGGATGGCGATGGGACCATGCTCGACCACTCGATCATCCTTTTCGGCGGCAACATGAGCAACAGCAATCTGCACAATCACGATCCCCTGCCCGCGGCCGTGCTCGGCCGCGGCTATGGAAAGATCAAGGGCGGCCAGCACCTGCAGTATCCGCAGGACACGCCGCTGGCGAACCTCATGAGAACGCTGCTGGAGCGCGCCGGCATCCCGACCGAAAAGATGGGCGACAGCAGCGGCGATTTCCCCGAGGTCTGAAATGACCAGAATCTGCTGCGTCCTGCTCGCCGTGGCCGCACTGGCTTCGGCCGCGCCGGTTGCTTCCACGACGCCTGCCGCCGGGGCCCGGCTTATCGAAGCGGTGAAGGCCAACGACACGGCCGCCGTTGAAGCTCTGATCAGACAGGGCGTGGACGTCAATTCGCGCGAACCCAACGGCACATCCGCTCTGCACTGGGCGGTCTATGCGCATAACGCGGCGCTGGTCAAACGCCTCCTTGCGGCCGGCGCGAAAGTCAACGTCGTCAATGACTACCATTCGAGCCCGATGCAGGAAGCCGCCATGACAGGCAACGCGCCGATTATCGGCATGCTGCTCGCCGCCGGCGCCGATGTCGAGTCGGCCAACGCGGAGGGACAGACCGCGCTGATGGTGGTGGCCCGCACAGGAAATGTCGAAGCCGCGAAGCTGCTTTTGAAAGCGGGCGCGAAGGTGAACGCCACGGAGAGTTTCGGCAATCAGACCGCATTGATGTGGGCCGCGGCCGAAAGCCAGCCCGCGATGATCCGGCTGCTGACCGAGTACGGCGCGAACGTCAATGCCCGGAGTGCGGAGCGAAACTGGCAGACGCGGATCACCGCCGAACCCCGCCCCAAGGACCGGCACATCGGTGGTTTCACGCCCCTTCTGTATGCAGCCCGCCAGGGGTGCGTGGAGTGCGCCAGAGCGCTGGTCGAGGCGCATGCGGATCTCAACCTCTATGACCGCGATCGCGAAACCCCTCTGGTCCTGGCGTTGATCAACGAGCACTTCGATTTCGCGGCGTATCTGATCTCGGCGGGAGCGGACGTCGACGAATGGGATCTCTACGGGCGCACCCCGCTCTACTGTGCCGTCGATCTCTCCACGCTTCCCACCGGCGGCCGCCCCGATGTTCCCTCGCAGGACAAAACGTCCGCGCTCGACGTGATCCGGGTGCTGCTCGAAAAAGGCGCGGATCCGAATATCCAGTTGAAGGTGCGTCCGCCTTACCGCAACGTGCCTTTCGATCGCGGCGGGGACCAGGTTCTCTCGACCGGAGCTACGCCGCTTCTCCGGGCCTCGAAG
>CAZXCO010000994.1:0-2917 GCA_964639095.1 uncultured Solibacteraceae bacterium | reverse complement strand
GCCCGAACGCCGATCCGAGCTGGTGCAACGACGCCAGCCAGAACAAGTACGCCGATTGGTACCCGCTGCGCAACAGCGCCCGCCAGGCGTCCTACTGGGATCCCAAGACCAAGCAGTTCCAGTTGATCGACACCTGCTACTCCACGCACCACCTGCAGTTCGACAACGATCCCGACGAGACGGTCTACTTCAACGAACTCAGCGGCCCGATCTTCGGCTGGGTCGATTCGAAGGTCTATGACCAGACCAGGGATGAGCAGAAAGCCGCCGGCTGGTGAGGGCAGACGCTCGACACGAATGGCGACGGAAAGATCACACGGCCTTTCCAGATCATGAGGCAGAGCCGCGGCGGCGACGCTTCGATCCTTTACTACACCGATACGCCGGGAGCCGCGGCTCCGGCCGGGCGCGGTGCTCCTCCGGGACCGGCCGCCGCGTACGATCCGAAGAAGGATACCGAGGTGAGCTTCAGCATGTATTCGGTTATTCCCAGCCCCGTGGATGATACGGTGTGGGGTGTTTCCGAGAGCCCGTTCCCGGGCATGCTGATCCGGCTCGAACGCGGCAAGAATCCTCCGGAAAGCTGCAAGACGCTGGTCTTCAAGGTTCCTGAGCCGGGCTACGATCCGCGCGGCGTCGATATCGATACCAACGGCGTGGTCTGGATGGGTCTGGCCGCTTCCAGCGATCTGGCCAGCTTCGACATCCGGAAGTGCAAGGACCTGAAAGGCCCGGCGAAGACCGACGGCAGCCAGTGCAAGGAAGGCTGGACGCTCTACCGGACGACCGGTCCGCGCCTGAAGGGCACCGACATTCCGGCCGATTTCCACTATTATGCGTGGGTCGACCAGCACAACATCATGGGTCTGGGCGCGAACACGCCGTTCCTGACGGGTTCGAATTCCGACTCGGAAATTGCGCTGAATCCGCGGACGAAGAAGTGGACGTATTTCCGCGTGCCCTATCCGCTCGGTTTCTACTCGCGCGGTATGGATGCCCGGATCGACGACCCCAGCGCCGGCTGGAAGGGCCGCGCGCTCTATTCAAACTACGGGACCCATTTCGTCTGGCACATCGAAGGCGGAAAGGGCACGAAGGGCAAGATCGTGAAATTCCAGATCCGGCCCAATCCGCTGGCCCGATAGTTCTTTCAGTTCAAACCGCAATCACCGGCCGCCGGGTCACTCCCGGCGGCCTTTTTGTTTCCTCTTAACTGAATCAGAGGGAGCCGATCTCTACTCCCAGCCGCCACCCGATCTTCTCGTGATCCATCCACAAAATGGAGCGGCCGAACCACTCGCTTTTCCGGCGGATCCACTGCCCCACCATTTCGTCGCTGTTCGCGGCAGAAGCCAGGACAAATGCGCAGGCCGCATCCCCGAATTCGCGCACGCGCCGGCTCAGCCACGAGCCGCCGTCGAGACCCTGTGCGAGCACAATGGGCGTTTCCTCAAACCAGGCCAGTTCAGCGGCTAACTCGGGGTCCGTCCGGAGACGCGGCGGCGGGAGACGGAAGGCGCGCCGGTAGAGGTCCGTCGCGCTCCGCAGATCTCCGACACCGACGATTACTTTCGCGACACCGCGGAAGCGGGTGGTCGTCGGTCGTCCGGCCGGATAAACGCGCCGCTCGCGTGGCGTCAGATCGTCGATCAAAAAAGGGAACAGAAGACCCCGCGCGGGCTCGATGTCTGCTGTCCGCCACTCCAGTTTCACGCCATCCGGCCGCGTCCGGCCACCGGTTTCACGCATTCCGGCGACTATTCCGGCCGACTTCAATTGCCCGATATCCCCGGCGAGATCCTGGGCGAGTAACGCAAAGGCGCATGGGCCGGCGTCGCGGTCGAGAAACCGGCTCCAGACATGGAGAGAAACAGCGGCGGGATCGGCCTGCTTCTGAATGCCGATCAGTTCCAGATAGGACCCATCGGGAAAGCTGACCAGCGCCATTTCGGTGGCGCGGTTCGAATGCGCTCCGCCATATTCTGGCTGCAGCCCGGAGGCAGCCAGCGCCTCGCGCATCCCATCCAGACGCGCGCCCGCAACGGTGACGTGATCGATCTGCAAATGAAAGCTCCCGCTGGCCCCGGACTTCGAAGCTAAAAGCTGGCGCCGCCTCCGAGGCCTGTCGCGGTCTCGAGAGGAATACTTTCGGCGCCGGATCCGTCGTCGAGGACCTCGCGAACCTTTCGCACCAGAGCGTCCGGAGTAAAGGGCTTTTCAAAGAACGTCGTCCCATACTGCCTTGTGCGATGGTTTGCTTTGTCGGGATATCCGGAGGTGTAAATGATCTTTGTTTCCGGACGCCTTTGCCGGATGCGTTCGGCCACCTGCAGGCCGCTCAGCTTTGGAAGCACCATGTCCGTGATGACGAGGGCGATCTCTCCCGGGTGCCGTTCACTCAACTGAATCGCCTCTTCGGGGTCCCCCGCCTCGATCACCGTGTGCCCGGCGCGCCCCAGCACCTGCCGCATGAGCATACGTAGAGCGGATTCGTCTTCGAGAACAAGAATCGTTTCGGTGCCGCGGACTTCCTGCAGATGAAAAGGCCCGGCCTCGACCGGAGTCTCGACGGCGCGATCGAGGCACGGCAGATAAATCCGAAAAGTCGTCCCTCGCCCCGGCTCGGTCTCTACCCGGATATCGCCGCCGCTCTGCTTGACGATTCCATAGGCCATCGCAAGACCCAGACCCGTGCCCTTCCCGATTTCCTTGGTCGTGAAGAACGGCTCGAATATTCGCGCCACCGTCTGCGGATCCATGCCGGAACCGGTATCGCTCACGGCCAGCATGACGTAACGGCCAGGCGGCAGCGTCAGTCCGGGATCCGTCCGGTCATCGGCTGTGATCTCGACCTTGGACGTCTCGATGATCACACGGCCGCCGTAGGGCATGGCGTCGCGCGCATTGACCGCAAGAT
>CAZXCO010000993.1:0-1522 GCA_964639095.1 uncultured Solibacteraceae bacterium | reverse complement strand
GCGCACCGCCACGTACGGCCAGACTCTGTTTCTTCCTCCGAGCGCGCGAATCGCGCGGCCGGCGAAAAAATCGTACGCGCACAGGGTCGATACCGGGTTTCCGGGCAGCAGAAAAACCAGGCGGTGCCCCATGCGGCCCATGCCGGTCGGAGCGCTCGGCCGCATCGCGATGCCATGCACCGCGAGCTCGCCGTGCCGGGCCAGAAGCATCGGCGCCAGATCCTCGACCCCGACGCTCGATCCCCCGGTGACAATCACAACGTCGGCATCCGCCTGGAGTGCTTTGAGAATGGCGCGGGAGTCGTCCCGCACGAGGCCGGGGAAATCAACCACGCCGCCGTCACGCTCGATCAACGCCGCCAGCATGGGGCCGTTCGCATCGGCGATCTGAAAACCGTGGGGCGCCGAACCGGAAGGCAGCAGTTCGTTACCCGTCACCACCAGGCGCACGCGGGGCCGCCGGACCACGTGGACAACTCCCTGCCCGATCGAACTGATGACGCCCAGATCCTGCGGACGCAGGCTCCTTCCGGAGTCCAGCAGGGTCGTGCCGCGAACGATGTCCTCGCCGCGCCGGCCGACGTTCTTTCCGGGTGAGACCGCCGCCAGAGCGCCGATGCGATTCTCCGGCTCCGTCTCCACCCATTCGGCCGGCAGCACGGCATCCGCGCCCGCGGGCATCGGAGCCCCCGTCATCACGCGCACGGCCTGCCCCGCCGCAACGGACCCGGCGAACGGATGGCCAGGCATCGAATCGCCGATGACGTCGAGAATCCGATGGTTGTAAGGGGCCGCGCCTTCGATACTGTCCGACCGGACCGCGTAGCCATCCATCGTCGCGCGGTCGAAGCCCGGCACATCGACATGGCTCACAATCGCTGCCGCGAGGATACGGCCCGCCGCGGCGCGCAGCGGGACGTCTTCGGCGTCCAGCAGATGCAGTTGTCCGTCCAGCCAGCCGATAGCGGCTTCCACCGTGTGGCGTCGCTCGAAACCGCGCATCCGCACGTCGTTTGCTGCTCCTTTATCGGGATGGCGCATGCGGATCGAACTCTCGTTCATGTTACTCCGCGGACTTCCCTTTCGCGGCGGCGCCAGGCTCGCCGTTCGCGTCCGGATAGAACAATTGCTGCCCCCCGACCTTGTAATTCGCAATGTCCTTCTGGCCCTCGGGCGAGATCAGATAGTCGATGAATTTCTGGCCAGCTTCCTTTTTGACGTTCGGGTGTTTTTCCGGATTCACCAGCATGACGCCGTACTGATTGAACAAACGGCTGTCGCCTTCGACGAGGATCTCGAGAGTGCCCCTGTTCCGGAAGTGAAGCCATGTCGCGCGGTCGGAGAGCACATAAGCATTCGCGGCGCTGGCCATGTTCAGCGCGGCCCCCATTCCCTGGCCGATCGATTTGTACCAGGAGCCTTTCTGTCTGCCGATGTCAATGCCTGCATCCTTCCAGAGCCTGAGTTCGGCGAGATTCGTTCCGGAGCGGTCGCCGCGCGAAATAAACGGCGCCTGTTTGGC
>CAZXCO010000992.1:0-2069 GCA_964639095.1 uncultured Solibacteraceae bacterium | reverse complement strand
CGCCTGCCCGCCTGGCGGAGCCACCGGATCCGGGAGTTGTTGCCTTGCGAAGAATCGGCTCTCGCGCGATTCGGCGGTATCTCGCTCGCGTGCTGGTTGACGGCAATCGCGGCGGGCCGGATGATCGCCTACTGGTGAGGTTTCCCTGCACGGGACGTAGTTCCACATTGCGCTCCACATTGTGCCCCACATTGCGCCAAAGCACAGCCGTCGCCATTCGGTGGCGAAAGTGTTGTGTGCTCGAGATCGGAGGCGCCGCTGCCCCAGGAAGTGCATAGAGCCTGGATGAGGCCGGCTTCGGCCTGGCTTCACGAACGGGACATCCCCCGCCGCTGATTAAATGGGCTGTACGGCCTCCACCTCAATCGTGCCGCAGCGCTGCCATCGGGTCGATCCTCGCTGCACGGCGAGCCGGGAGATAGCCTGCGAATAACGCAGCAGAGGCCAGACTCAGCGCGGCAAGGGCGATAATCAGTGGATCGTTCGGCTTAAGCCCATAGAAGTATCCCCGTCCCGATTGCCCTCCGAGAAAGTGATCCAGTACGCGGCCCAGACTCAGAACTGCCGGGACCCCGATGGCGATCCCGGCAGCGGTCAGCATCAGCGTTTCGCGCAGTATGGTCCACAGGACGCCTCCGCGCCGCGCCCCCAACGCCATCCGGATACCGATCTCGTTCGTGCGCCGCGCCGCCCCATACGCCATCACGCCGTAGATCCCGATCGACGCCAGAAGCAGGGCAAGCGCGCCGAAAATCTCCGCCAGTGAGGCCATGAATCGCTGCGGCGCGAGCATGTTTTCGATTTGTTCCGCCTCCGTATGCACGTCGACAACGACAAGATTTGGATCGATGGAGCGCAGCGCCTCGCGAATTTGCCTGACGACCTGCCCTTCGTCGCCTTTCGCGCTCTTCACCTGGACGTCGATACTGCCGGCATTCGGCTCCTGTATCAAGGCGCGATAGAAGGCAGGCCCGGGCGGGTAAATTCGCAGCGGATCGAGGCCCCAGTCGGCGCAGATTCCAACGATCTGGTACGTCGTATGGTCAACGGCGCCGGTGAAAGTCCTGCCAAGCGGGTTCTCTCCATGGAAAAAACGTCGTGCGAACTCCTGATTCACCACCACTGCACGGGGCTCGCCCGGCCGGTCATGTTCGTCGATCGCCCTGCCATAGAGGATTCGGATACCCATAGTTTCAAAAAACCGGCTCCCGACACCGCGAGAGGACATCCAGAACCCGGCCGAAGTCGCCCCTTCGTGGTCTCCCAGCCAGATCTCACCCGTGCCCGCGCTGCCGGAGAAACTTGCGGACTCGACGCCTGGTATGGCGTCCAGATGCTCCTGCAGTTTCATAAGCAAAACTCGAATCCGTTCGGGCGGGTAATTCAGATTCGGCAGATCGAAACTCGAGACCAGCATGCCCTTCGGCTGAAAGCCGAGCGGTATGTCCCGGAGATTGGTGAATGTCTTCGCGCACAATCCCGCGCCCACCAGCAGCACGATCGAAAGCACAATTTGAAGTACCACCAGGAGGCGCCCGAGGCGCAGCTTCGAAAGACCAGCGGTGCTCCGGCTGCCCTCTTTCAATGCCTCATTCACGTCAACACGCGGCGATTGCCACATGGGCGCGAGACTGAAGAGCACGCCGGTCAGAAATGTGATTCCGATCGAAGCCAAAAGAACCCTGGCATCGAACGTAGTGTCGAACGGGTTCGAGCGCCATGGTGTGGAAAGAACCGCCGGGATGCCATTACGAGTCCAGTACCCCACAACCACACCGACGACGCCCGCCATTGCCGCAAGCAGCAGACCTTCCACAAGCAATTGGCGTGCGATCCGCCATCGGCTTGCCCCGATTGCAATCCGAACGCTGATCTCCCGCTGCCGCACGGCGGATCTCGCGAGCAGGAGGTTGGCGACATTGGCACACGCGATCAGCAACACCAAAGCTGCCAGCAGGAGCACAGTCAGAAACAGCCGCTCATAACGTTCCGTCAGGTAATCCACTCCGCGCGAGGCGGATTGCAGCAGAAATCCCGGTCGTTCCACAGGTACTTTCAGGAATCTGGCG
>CAZXCO010000991.1:0-11355 GCA_964639095.1 uncultured Solibacteraceae bacterium | reverse complement strand
TTCAAGACCGGCCGCCGGACCGGAAGCCATGCCGACAGCCACGGCGCGGTTCAGTTCCACGACCGGCGACGGCGCAATGCGGGCCAGTTCGCCATAGAGCGCCGCGATGCGCGCCCAGTCCGTCTCCTGCGGCGTGCGCGCACGCGCATGGCAGGCGGCGATTGCGGCCTGAATCGCGTAGGGTCCCGGCGGGCCGCCGAGCTTTGCCGCGCGATCGAGAGCCGTCAGCCCGCGATGAATCAGGAGCTGATCCCACAGCGCCCGGTTCTGCTCCAGCAGAAGTATGGGCTCTCCTCGCGGACCCGTGCGCGCCCTCAGACGCGATGCCTGAATCTCCATCAGCGAAACCAGCCCATGGACCTCGGGTTCCTCCGGCGACAACCCGGCAAGGATACGGCCAAGACGCAGCGCTTCCTCGCACAGAGCAGGGCGCATCCATTCGCCTCCGGCGGTCGCCGAATAGCCTTCATTGAAGATCAGATAGACAACTCCGAGCACCGACGACAACCGCTCCACCAGTTCCGGCCCGCGGGGTATTTCGAATGGTATCTGTTTTTCGGCCAGAGTTCGTTTGGCCCGGACGATGCGCTGGGCGACCGTGGCCTCGGGGACCAGGAAGGCGCGAGCAATTTCATCCGTTGTGAGGCCGCCCAGCATCCGGAGTGTAAGCGCCACGCGTGCTTCCGGCGAGAGCACCGGATGGCATGCCGTGAACATCAATCGCAACAGGTCGTCGCCCGCGTCGTCAAATGTCACATCACCTTCGGCCAGGGCGCTGTCCCGCCGGCCTTCGAGTTCGCGCCCCAGCTCCCGGTGTTTGCGGTCGAGCAATTGATTGCGGCGGAAATGATCGAGGGCACGATGCTTCGCCACTGCCATAAGCCAGGCGCCCGGCTTATCCGGAATGCCCGCTTCCGGCCACTGTTCGAGCGCCGCGACCAGGGCGTCCTGGGCGAGATCCTCCGCAAGGCCGATATCGCGGACGATTCGCGCCAGACCGGCGATCAGCCGCGCCGATTCGATCCTCCAAACCGCTTCGATTGTGCGATGAGCGTCGGCAGGGTTCACTCCTACCGATCAAACCATCTTCAATCGGCTGAGGCAAGCTGAGGATGCGCGGCCGCCGCTTCTTCGGCGCAGGAGCCGTCGCCTGCCTCATACAACTGACGAAGCTCGCATTCCCCATCGCCTGCGACCTGCAGGAATTTTCGGGTCAATTCGACCGCTTCGGCCTTCGAGTTCGCCTTCAGAAGGGCGAACCCGCCGACCATTTCCTTCGCTTCAGTGAACGGACCGTCGGTAACAGTCACTTTGCCACCGGCCCGCCGGACCCGCGCGCCCAGAGCCGTCGGGAGGCAACCCTCCGTAGCCAGCAGCCAGCCGGCTTTCATCCCTTCCTCAATCAGCTTTCCCATTGTGGCCATCTCCTCCGGGCTCGGCGGAACAGCTCTCTCGGCAGTTTTGTAAATGCTCAGAAATCGCATCGCTATCTCCTTTTTTCGTGTGTTCGGAATTCCCTCTCACCTGTGCGTCGAACGGCGCCCCGCGAAATCGACGCACGACGCGATTTTTTTTACGCTCCGCCGCTTTGCCCGGATTGCCCGGATTGCTTCTGAAGTTCGGCGAAACCGGCCGCGGCCTGCTGCACATCGGCGGGAAACTCGGCAAACTCCTGTACCTGCCGGATTTCGATCACTTCGTTGTCGGAGGCCGGGCACCGCCTGGCCCACTCGATCGCCTCTTCCTTCGAACTCACCTGAATCATCCAGTAACCGCCGATCACCTCCTTCGCCTCGGCGAACGGGCCATCGGTCACTTTGGGTTTGCCTCCCGAAAAGGAAACCCGGGCGCCCGCCGACGGTGGATGCAGTCCATCCAGCGCAAGCAGGACGCCAGCCTGCTGTAAGGCTGTGTTGTATTTCATCATCGCCGCGACTGCTTCGGCGTCCGGCATGGTCCCCGGCGCGGCGTTCTCATACCCTTTCGGAATCATCAACATCATGAATCGCATGGCATCTCCTTGTCGTATTTTTGATTACGCTTTCGAGCCCGGCTGAACCCGTGCTCTGAAAGAACGTCGAACGGCATATCGCCGAATCGACAAGGTCAGGCGAAAATTTTTTTAGAGAAGGAAGTGCGATGGACCGTTTGATGCCGGTGGCCGGGACCTGATACCCGGTGCTGTCTATTTTCCTTTGCCCGCGATCTGTATCGCCGAACCGTCTCTCATCTCATCCGTTGCGCGGCGGATCACCATATCGCCCGCCTTGAGATTGCCGAAGACCTCAACCAGATCCCCCTCGGCCACTCCCTTTCTGACGTCAACCCACTCCGCGCGGCCATCACGGTTCCGAATCACGAACGTGCGCTCAGTCGTGGTGACAACGCTTGATTTCGGCACCCACAGTGCCGCGGCCCGGGTCCGCACCGGCCATTTCACATCGGGATACATGCCCGGCGCCAGCGTGCCGTCACGATTCATCACGTCCAGTTCGATGGGCATCGTGCGAGTCTTCTGGTCGAGAGCCTCGGCAATGCGCGCGATCTTTCCCGAGTACACCCGCTGGGGATAAGCCGGAACGCTGAACTCCACTGTGGCGCCGCGCACGATCCCTCCCAGGTCGTCCTCCGGCACCGGCACCACTACGCGCAGGCGCGAGACCTGCTGAACCACCAGAAGAGCCGGATCGGATGGCGGACCGACCAGCGCACCCGGATGCACCAGCCGCTCCGTCACCACGCCATCGAACGGCGCCGTGATTTTCAGATAGGCGATCATCGCCTTCAGCGCGTTCACCGCCGCTTGCGCCGCGGCGCTCGCGCGCTGTCTCGAATTCACGAGCGCCTGCGCGGCGTCCACCTGTTTCTGCGCCAGGACAAGATCGTTCCCGGCTACGGCCCCGGGCGTCTTTGCAGCCTCCTGGGTTCGCTCGTAAGTGCTCCCGGCAGCGGCCAGTTGCGCCTCCGCCTGCAACCGGTCCGCTTCCGCCGCCTGATATCTGGACTCCGCCTCCGCGATCTGGGCCTCCATTTCAGGAGCCGTGAGACTGACCAGAAGATCTCCTTCCTTCACCGCGCTGCCCCGGTCCACGAGCACGCGATCCACATATCCAGGCGTCTTTGCATGCAGAGAGACGCTGAGGTAAGGGGAGATCTCGGCAGGCAGATCGATGGTCCGCGACACCGGCTTCGCCACCACCGCGGCCAGATCACTTTTCTGTGCGCAGGCCGCTGCGGCAGCGCCCATCACGACCAGACAGGCCGCAACAATCGTTTCACCTCGCATCGTAGTATCGGCTCCCGGGGTCGAGGGGGTTGAGAGACGGAGATGTCGCCGAAGCTCTTCCCTGCAGAATCACGTAAATCGAAGGCAGAATCGTAAGCGTTGCGAACGTCGCGACGATCAGTCCGCCGATGACCGCCCGTCCCAGCGGAGCGGCCTGGGGCCCACCTTCGCCAAGGCCGATCGCCATCGGCAGCATGCCGAAAATCATCGCCGCCGCCGTCATCAGAATCGCGCGCAGCCGGCCGCCGGCTCCGACCTGCGCCGCTTCCAGCGCCGAATGACTCTCATGCCGCGCCCGCTCAGCGAAAGTGACCAGCAGGATCGAGTTCGCTACCGCAATTCCGATCGCCATGATCGCACCCATGAATGACTGCACATTGAGGGTCGTTCCCGTAATCCGCAGCATGAGAAGCACTCCGCACAGGACAGCAGGGATCGTCAGAATGATCGCCAGCGCCAGCCGGATCGACTGGAAATTCGCCGCAAGCAGTAAAAAGATCACCATGACCGCGAGGAGCAGCCCGGTGCGCAGTCCCGAGATCGTCTGTTCCAGGGCCGGAATCTCCCCGCGTGTCGTGACCGACACGCCGCGCGGCGGCGCGCCCGCATCCGCAATCGCGCGGCGAATCCCGGCGGCGGCGTCGCCCAGCGCGATGCCGTGAATGTTGGCCGTCAGGCTGACCACGTGCTGTCCGTTGTAGCGGTCGATTTCCCCCGGCATCGTATTCGGCTTCAAACTGGCGATGTCGTCGAGCAGCGGCTTCGCGCTCCCTGCCTGCATCACCGGTACGTTTCCCACCTGCTCCGCACTTTGAATCTGGTTCTGGGGCAATTCGACCTGGATCTGGAAAGCGTTCCCCGAATTCGGATCGCGCCAGTAATTCGGATCCGTAAACCGCGACGATGAAGTGGCCGGGACAACCGAGTGCACGACGTCGGCCATGGTCAGCCCGAACTGGCCCGTACGGTTACGGTCGATATCGATATCGAGCGTCGGATATCTCATCTCCTGCGAAAACTGCAGATCGCGCAGAAAATCGAGCCCGCGCAGACAATCCCGGATCTTCTGCGCATAAGCGTAGTCATCCTGAAGATTGATCCCCTGGACGGCGACTTCAACAGGGGTTGGCGAGCCGAAGCTCATCACCTGGCTGACGATATCCGCCGCCTCGAACGAGATCCCGGCATCAGGCAAGTCGCGCTTCAGGCTGGCCCTCAGCCGCTCACGCAGGCCTTCGCCGCGCGGCGCATCCGGTTTCAGTGCAACCTGGATGATCGCGTCCTGCGGACCGCTGGTGAAGAGATGAATCAGATCCACGGGGTAGCTCGATGGTATGACGCCCACGAAATCGCTTGTGATCTGAATGTTGTCGCGGCCGGCCACCCGCTGAATCACATCCAGCGCTCGAAGAACAATGCGCTCGCTCTCCTCAATTCGCGTTCCCGCGGGAGCCCGCAGCCGAATGCGATAGAGAGGCGCGTTCGCATCCGGGAACAACTCTGTGCCCGTACGCGGCAGCAGAAAATACAGCAGGCCCAGCGCGGAAACCAGATACAGGATGCCAAGCGGCCAACGGAACCGCAGCACCGCCCTCAGATAGTGGTCATAAAATGACCGCAGACGCCCGAACAGGCCTTCGTGCTCTTCGCCGCGATGAGCCTCCCGCATCAACCACGTCGAGAAGACCGGCACCAGGCTGCTCGAGAGCAGATACGAGGCGAACATCGAGAAGGCCACAGCCAGGGCGAGCGGCACGAAAAGCTGACGGCCCGCCCCGGTCATGAAGAATGACGGTACGAAGACGGCGAGGATACAGAACATCGAGAGCAACCGCGCAACCGCCGTCCGGCTGCATGCCTCCACTACCGCACGCGCGCGTGACACCCCCGGCAGCATTTGCGTGTGGATATTTTCGATCTCGACCGTCGCCTCATCCACGAGAACTCCGACGGCCAGCGCCAGGCCCCCCAGCGTCATGATGTTGATGGTCTGACCGGCCAGCCAGAGCAGAATCACGGCGCTGAGCAGAGCGAACGGGATATTCAGAATTACGATCAACGCGCTGCGCCAGTCGCGGAGAAAGATGAGCACCATGAATCCCGTGAGCGCCGCGCCCAGCAATCCTTCGATGACAAGTCCGCGCAGTGAATTGGTTACATACGGCGACTGGTCGAACTCCAGGCTGACGTCCACATCCTGCGGCACAACCTTCCTGAATTCCGGAATCGCTGCCTTCACCGCGTTGATCACGTCCAGAGTCGACGCGTCCGCCCGCTTCGTGACTGGAATGTAGACGGTCCTCCTGCCATCCACATGCGCGTAAGCCGTGACGATATCGGTCCCGTTCTCGACCGTTCCGATGTCCCGCAGATAGACGCTGGTCCCCGAGCCCGGCCGGATCGGCGTATCCATCAGTTCGTCAAGATTCGCACCCAGGGCCGAGTTCGTCCGTGCAATCCGCTCCATTTTGCCCGTCCACATGTTGCCGGATGGCATCACGACGCTCGACTTGTTGACGGCCTCTATGGCATCCTCCGGCGAGATCTGATATTGCCGCAGCTTGCGCGGATCGAGGGTAATGACAATCGTCCTCTGGTTCCCTCCGAATGGAGGCGGCGCGGAGACCCCCGGCAAGGTCGCAAACAGGGGACGCACGCGGTTCAGCGCATAGTCCTGCATCTCGCCCTGGGTATGCGCCGTGCTGTGAAATACAAGCAATCCCACTGCGACGCTTCCCGCATCGAAACGCGTGATGAAAGGCTGCACCGTTCCAGGCGGCATAAAGGAGCGCGCGCGGTTCACATAGCCGACAGTCTCCGACATGGCCTGGCTCATATTGGTGCCCTGATGAAAAACGAGCTTCATCAGGGCCGCCCCCTGGATGCTCTTGCTTTCGACGTGGTCGATGCCCGTGATGTAGAGGAAGTGATACTCGTAGTAATAAGTCAGGTACCCTTCCATCTGAGCCGGATCCATTCCGCTGTAAGGTTGAGCGACATAGATAGCCGGATCTCCAACCTGCGGAAAGATATCGACATGCATCCTTTGAACGGCCAGAAGGGCGCAGAGTGCGATCGACACCAGGGCCACCAGAACGGTAACCGGTCTGCTGAGTGCGGCCAGGACCAGACGCATCTTTTACCTCACTCGCTTCATGGGTTTGTTTCTCCGAGGAAGGGCTGAATATCGCCCCGGGCCGTCTCCACCTGCAACTGTGCCCGCCACACGTTCAGACGCGCCAGCGCGTCATCGATCTGCGCCTGAACCATCAGCCTCTGTGACTGGGCGACATCATCGATCGGCGCCAGTCCCGATCGGTAGCGCGCGGTAGCCTGCTCCAGCGCGGCGCGGGCCGAAGCAACCTCCACGGGAGTATTTGCCGCCACCCTGCGAGCTCCGGCGAGGACGGCCACGGCACTGTCGAACTGAGCCTGCAGGTTCGCGTTGATCAGCGAAAGCTGAGCTTCTCCCGCCCGGATGTTTGCCGACTGCATCGCCTCCTGTTCCTGAATGGCGAACCTGTCCATAACCGGAAAAGTGACGGTGAGGCCGACGCCGAAATTTGGTGTTGTCGGAGCCAGTCCGTTCACTCCGCCCTGGCGTGCGCCATTCGCCAGCATGCCGGTCCCGCGCGCTGCAGCCAGACCCTGCAGGGAGAACTGCGGATAATAGGTCTTCTCGAGCGCAGTCAGTTGCGATCGGAGTTGCGCGACTGTCTCACTCTGCTCAACGGCCACGGGATTCGCGGACGTATTCAACGCCGGCTGGCTACGTTCGGGAGGCAACTCGCTCACCAGCTTTCCTGCACTCACATTCAACTGCGACGGCGGGATCCCCACAAACTGCGCCAGCGTTGCCCGTGCGACATCAATCGCCTGCTCGGCCTGCGAGAGTTGCGTCTGCGCCAGCGCCGATTCCGCCAGCACGCGCGACTCATCCGCTCCCGGCCGAAGCTGCGCAGCGACCAGTGCATGAATACTTTTCTCGAAGACCTGCCAACTGTCCACCGATGCGCTCGCGGCGCGCGCGGCCTGCTGCGCGGCGACCATCGTTAAGTATGCGTCGGCCGTCGCAACCGAGACATCGAACTGCGTCCGTGCGAGAGTCGCGTTCGCCCGTGCGCGCCCGGCCGTAGCCGCCGCAACGTTCGCGGCCCGCAACCCGAAATCGAATGGCTGCCACGTAACCAGCACGCCCACACCGCTGTCCCACACGGACCCGAAATTATTGCCTGCAACGCCATCGACCCCAGGAATCGTCCCCTGCGGCAGAAGCAAGCCATAGAACGTATTCCGGGTCGCCCGATTCACCTGTGCCAGCGTGTCGACGGATGGAAGGTAAGCGGTCTGCGCGAGCCGGATCGCCGCCGCCGCCGCATTCATCTGTTCCTGGGTGACGCGAATGGAGGGATATCCGCGCAGGGCGGCCTCGACGGCCTGTGTGATCGTCAGTCCCGCAGTATCCGCTGGTTGGGCTGAAACAGCAGAGCTTGCCGCCAATATCAGAGTGAACACACTCCCGGCGGTACGGATTCGGAGCATCCTCCTACTAACTTGCACTCCGCGTGCGAGTCAATCCACTGAAGATTCGTGAATGTTTTCTGAAGACTTCTTCAGAATCGAATCGCGGTCGAACGGACTGATTTAATCCGCCTCACTCAGCATCTGGACAGGCACGAGTCCTGCGGCCATCTTCGCGGCCGCAGCCGGCAGGACGATTCTGAAGACACATCCACCCGCACCTGGACAATCCAGTTCCAGCCGCCCTCCATGCGCCTCAACTCCCCACTTCGCCAGCGCGAGCCCCAGCCCCGCGCCTCCCGCATCCCTCGACCGCCCTTCATCCACACGGTAGAATCTGTCAAACACGCGCTCCCGGTGCTCGGGCGGGATTCCAGGGCCGTCATCCGTGACTTCAATCGAAACGGCGTCTTCCGCAGCGCCTCCCACGCACACCAGAATTCGGGCCCCGGCCGGCGAATACTTGATTGCGTTGTCCAGCAGATTGATCAGAACCTGCCGCAGTATGGCGCGATCGCCTTCGACCTGCAGCGCAGGATCGCCTTCAACGGACAACCTCTGCCCTTTCTCTTCAGCAACTACTTCCAGAAGCGCTCCCGCCTCGCGGGCGAATGACAGTGGCGCAATCATTGACTTCGCCAGTTCGATGTGACCGGCATCCGCCCGCGCGATCGCGAGCAGGCTCTCAACCAGCCATGTCAACCGGCCCGCTTCCTCCAGCATGCTCGCAATCACATCGCGATAATGATCCGGGCCAGCCTCTTTGCGCAAGCCAACCTCGCCGACGCTGCGGATCGCGGTGAGCGGCGTCCTCAACTCGTGGGATGCATCGGATGTGAACCTGCGCAACTGCTCAAAAGAACGCTCCAGCCGCGCGAGCGTAGCGTTGAACGCGCCCGCAAGCCGTCCCAGTTCGTCGTGCGGATTCTCGATTACCAGCCTTGCGTTCAACCTCTCGGCATTGATTTCGTGCGCCCGCCGGGCCATCCGGTCGATGGGACTGAGCGCCTTCCGCGCCAGAAAGTATCCTCCCAGGCCGGCGAGCCCCAGAGCCAGCGGCAACCCCGCAACCAGACCGAACACAAGCTGCCAGAACCGGGCCCATAAAGGCTGCTCGCTGAAACCCACGCGGATTACCGTATGCCGCCCCTCAACCGAATGCCGCTTGCTCGCTACCCGGACCGGCGTTCCATCCGCCAGCCGGATGGATCGTTCCGAGTACGAGTCCCCGCCTTCCGCGGGTCCCGGCGGCGGGCCCAGAGCCCGGTTCCCCAGCAACTCATTACGATAGAGCAGGGTCCCGTCGTTGCTCCAGACTTCCATCAGCCTCTGCTGCATGGTCGCCGGATAGGGGTGATCATGGTAGTCGTTCCGGAGAAAGAGTTTTCCCGCTGCATTGAAACTCAGATAGCCCTCGACAGTCTCCAGGTCCTCCATGACAAAATGATCGAGTTCGCTTCGCAGCTGCACGAGCAGAGCCGCTGAGGCAACGCCGGCATAAATCAAAAGGATGGGCGCAAGGATCGCCACGTACCAGCCGGTAAGGCGAGTGCGCACATTTTGCGGTCTGACGAGGCTCATCACTTCTCCGCTTTCAGCACAAACCCGATACCGCGTACGGTATGGATCAGCTTCGTGGGAAAGCCTTCATCCACTTTACGCCGGATACGCACCATGTGAACGTCAATCACATTGTCGAGAGGCGTGTGACGCGCCGTCTCGTTCCAGACGTCCCGCGCAAGCATTTCGCGGGAGACAACTTCATTCTGATGCCTGAGCAGATATTCGAGTACTTCGTACTCTCTGGTGGTCAGCTCCAGCACCTGGTCTCCCCGTCTTACTGCGCGGCTGATCAGGTCCATGTGCAGATCTTCGATCTGCAGCGAAATCGCCGGTTCGGGTTTTCCCCTTCGCAGCAGAGCCCGCACGCGCGCCAGAAACTCAGGGAACGCAAATGGCTTGACAAGATAGTCATCCGCGCCGGCGTCCAGTCCGAGAACACGATCTTCGACCGCGTCCTTTGCCGTGAGGATGAGAACGGGGACCTGTAAGCCTCGTTTGCGCATCGCAGCGAGAATTTCGAGGCCGTTGCGCCGCGGCAGCATGATGTCGAGCACAACAAGATCAAAAGGCTCGGCACTGGCGAGAAAAAATCCGTCTTCGCCTGTATAAGCGATGGTGACGGAATACGACTCTCCTTCGAGACCCTCCTGGATCGCGCGCGCCACCTTCGGCTCGTCTTCAATGACAAGGATGTGCACAAGATGCCTGCTCCCTTTATATGCTCCCTCCGCGAAGTTGTTCCGGTTTCCCTGCTTCAACGAGCGCCGCAAGCCTGGTGAGCGCCATGCGCCATCCTGTTTCATTGTCCTCGAGCGGTACGCCGGGCGGCAGGAACTCATGCAGGCCGACGACGTCGGTGCCGCTGTCCTGATCGGACAGTGTAATCGTGATTCTCATTTCGCCGCGAAGCGCCGGATCCGCCGTCTCGAATTCATCGATTTCCACAATGCGCTCGTTCGCCACCAGTTCCACGAAGCGGCCATGATACGTATCTGTGCGGCCGGACGTTTTCCCCACCCCGGTCTCCGCGTTGAAAGTCAGCGAAATTCTGAACTCGCCGCCCTCACGAGGATCGAAGGTGTGCACATGACACGTCATCCCGTCCGGCACCTTCCAGACGCGTACCGCGCCGGGGTCGATGAGCGCACGATAGACGAGTTCGCGGGGCGCGTTGATGTGTTGTGTGACGCGCGTAGCCCGCATCTACCGGTACACGACGCGCTGCGTTTCGACGCCCGGCGCTTCCACCCGCGTAACGATCATCTGGTGGACGAAATCGAAAACCGAACTCAGGCTTGCCAGGTTTTCCGAGAAGAACTGCGGCGTCCGGACGCCCTGGGGCTGGAACAGGGAAAACTGCGGGCGTCCGCCGAAATCCAGCGCGCGCATGATCGCCTGATAATCGGCCTTTTCGCCCGCATGATTGAATGCGGCCGCATATGCGGGACCGGTCGGGGCCGGCGCCGCGCCCGAACGGCTCAGGGTCGACTCGAGCAGCGCGGGATCGTTCGCCAGATAGAGCCGTCCGCCGTCCACGGCAAACAGCAGTGTCGCCAGTCCGTTCAACTCCTCGGCCTTGTGCTGCCCCAGCGTGACCTGCCGCCATTCGACGCCGAGTCGCGAAGTGCTCCAAAGCGTTTCCACGGCCGACGACAACGCCTCCCGCAGCGCGGCTGCATTCCAGTTCATGGGCGCCGCCAGGACGAGCACGCACGGCATTCGGACGAAACCGTTTGCGACGGCCGTCGCTTGAATCTGGAGTAACGCATCGGGTGAGGCCTGCTTCAGCAGTGCCGCCATCGCGCTCGATTTCAGCCTCCCGGAAACATCGTCAGCCAGAGGAGGCTCGTCGATGCGCGTTTCGAGATCCTGCTCTGAGCCCGCGGTTGCTCCGGTCGAAGCCGCTTCCGTCGCGTATTGCGCGTAGGGCGCCGACGCGCTGGCCGGTTTCATCAGTTTGGTTTCGATGAGGGATTCGACCATCT